>DASWRZ010000232.1:0-5299 GCA_036402935.1 Actinoplanes sp. | reverse complement strand
TCGGGCCGTCCTTCGACGCGGTCGGCCGCGCGATGCTGCTGCCGATGGTCTCGCTGTTCCTCGCGCCGCAGGTGGAGCTCAGCCGCCACCCGGCCACCGGCATCGCCCAGGTCCTGGTCGCCACGACGGTCGCCGCCGCGTGGGGCGTGCTCGTGCCGCGCCTGTGGAAGCCGGGTCCGCCCTCTCTGGCCCCCTTGATCAAAGCGGTCCGGACCCGGCGCGGCGTTCGCGCGGCCGCGCTCGAACTCGACTCCCTGCTGCCGCCGAACGCCACCGACGCGCGTCTCGCGGTGCTGACGGTCGAGGCCGGCGCCGATCCCACCTCGGCGCTGGCGGCGGCCGAGGCCGCCATGCAGAACCTTCCGCCGGCTGAGCCTGCGGAGACCGCGGAGCCGGACGAGCGCTCCGCTTCCGTCCGGCTCCGCGTCCGTACGCGGTTGGCCCTGCAAAGCACCACGGCGGTCGCCCTGGCCTTCCTCGCCGGGCAGCAGTTGTTCGGCGAGCATTGGCCGTGGACGGTCATCACCGTCCTGACCGTCAGCCTGCGCGCCACCTCCCGCGGCGAGGTCGCGGTCACCGCCGCCGAGCGCCTGATCGGCGCCCTGGCCGGCACCGTCGTCGCGACCCTGGCCGGAATCCTGGCCACGCCGTCCCCGGTGCCCGGAACGCTGCTGATCCTGGCCGTCCTCGGCGTCGGCCTGGTGCTGCGGCAGCACAACTACGCCTGGTGGGCGGCGGCGATGACCGCGTCGCTGAGCCTGCTCTACGGCCTGCTCGGCGAACCGGCCGGCTTCGACCGCCTCGGCGAGCGGCTGCTGGCCATCCTGGTCGGAGGCCTCTGCGCGATCCTCCCGTTCGCGGTGCTGTCGCCGATCCGCACCCGCGACGCCGTCCGCCGCCGGCTCGGCGTGACCCTGCGACTGCTCGGCACGACGCTGCGGGAGGGGCCGACCGTGCAGAACGTCCGCGCCGCCGACCACGCGATCGAGGAACTGCGGTTGCGCGCCCGCCCACTGCGCCTCACCGGCCGCCTGCGCCCGACCGGCGAGGCGTCGTGGGCCGCCACGCTGGTCGCCGGCGTGCCCGCCTTGCACGCAACCGTCCTCGACCCGGCCGCCGGCACCCGCGCGAGCCTGGCCGGCGACGTGCGCACGGTCTCGGCCGGCCTGCGGAGCGCGTGATTCCCGCCGCGCCGCCCGGCGCGGGTCCCCATCCCGGGTCAATGCCGGTAGGTGGCCACGACCTTGTGCAGCTGGTCGCTCATGGCGGCCAGCTCGTGAGCCGCGTCGATGGCGCGGGTGACGCTCGAGTTGGTCGACTCGGTCGCCGTCGCGACCGCCGAGACGGTCTGTGCGATGCGGTCGGTGCCCGAGGCGGCGTCGCCCACACTGCGGCTGATCTCCTCCGTCGTGGCGGTCTGTTCCTCGACCGCCGACGCGATGGTGTGCTGCATCGCGCTGATCTCGGAGATCACCTCGGTGATCCGCTCGATCGAGGCGATCGCCGCTCCGCTCTCCTGCTGGATGGCGCTGACCTGGTCGGCGATCTGCTGAGTCGCCCGCGCGGTCTCCTGCGCGAGGTCCTTGACCTCGCCCGCCACCACCGCGAAGCCCTTCCCGGACTCCCCGGCGCGGGCCGCCTCGATCGTGGCGTTGAGCGCCAGCAGGTTGGTCTGCGCGGCGATCGAGTTGATCGTGGCGATGACCGAACCGATCTCCTCCGACGCCTTGCCGAGCCGGGCGACCGTGGTCGACGTGGCCTCGACCGCCTGCACGCCCGAGTTCGCGATCCCGGCCGCGTGCTCGGCGTTGCGGGCGATCTCCCGGATCGACACGCTCATCTCCTCGGTGCCCGCCGCCACCGTCTGCACGTGCCGTGACACCTCGCCCGCACTGCCCGCGGCCGAACCGCTGTCCCGGCTGCTGCCCACCGCCTGCCGCCCGATGTCGGTCATCAGGCTGGTCAGCGCGGTGCCCGCGGACCCTACCGAGCGGGCGACCGTGGTCATCTCACCCAGCAGCTCCCTGATCTTGCCGATCGCGGTGTCCAGGCCGGCCGCCATCGCGCCGAGCTCGTCGCGGCCCCGCACCTCGGCGCTGCGGGTCAGGTCGCCCGCGGCGACCGCGTCGAGCACGTCGCGCACCCGGCGCAGCGGCCGCACGATCGCCCGGGCGATCACGATGACCAGCCCGGCGGCGAGCACGACGCCGACGGCGAGGGCGATCAGCATGTTCCGCCGGGCCGCCGACGCGGCGTCGGCGGCCGCCGTACGCTGCTGGGCCGAACGCTTCATCACCGAGTCGGCGAGCTTGCCGGTGACCTTGACGATGGCGAAGTAGACGTCGTACTGCGGGCCCTGGATCATCTTGCGGGCGCGGTCGAGGGCGCCCGGGGCGTTCTGCCGGTAGACCGCGACGATCTGCTCGTCGATGGCGAAGAAGTTGTCCCAGTCCTTGCGCATCTCGTCGAAGGTGGCGCGCTCGGCCTCCGTCATCGTGGTGACGTCGACGCTGTCGAGCAGGGCGTTCAGCTGCTTCTTGTCGGCCAGGAAGCCGGCCCGGTCGACCGCGTCGTCCCGCACCGCGGCCGGGCCGCCCAGGAAGCTGGCGTCCCAGGCGTACGACGCGAGCCAGCCCGACAGGTCGGCATTGAAGTAGTTGATCTGATCGACCTGGTGGGTGAGTCCGGCCAGCCGGGCGACGCCGGTCGTGGCGCTCTCGAGCCGGCCGTTGGCCCGCAGGCCCACGACGGCAACGGTGGTGACCGCGGCCACGCACACCAGGAGGATCGAGCCCAGCTTGGTGATCATTTTCCAGTTACGGAGTGCCATGTTCCCCTTCTTCTGTCAGCCGTCCTAACCATCGGCTTTATCGGGGGACGGCTTAGCGGGCGGTACGCGGCGTGGCGGCGAGCGCCGGTGGGCCGGCGCGCCGATGTCGCGCCGGAAACCTCGAGCCGGCCGGCCGTCGCCCGCGGCGTTGAAACGTCACGGAAATCGCGGGCTAGGTTGGGGCCATGGAATATCGGACGCTCGGGCGCAGCGGATGCGCCGTCTCCGCCCTCTGTCTCGGCACGATGACCTTCGGCAACGAGTCCGACGAGAAGGTGGCACACGCTCAGCTCGACATGTTCGTCGATGCCGGGGGCACGTTCGTCGACACCGCGGACGTCTATTCGGCCGGTGAGTCGGAGCGGATCATCGGCCGCTGGCTGGCGTCGCGGCCGGCTTCGGCCACGGAAGCCGTCGTCCTGGCCACCAAGGGACGCTTCCCGATGGCGGCCGACCCCAACGGCGCGGGCCTGTCCACCCGGCACCTGACCCGGGCGCTCGACGCCTCGCTGGCCCGGCTCGGCGTCGACGCCGTCGACCTTTACCAGGCGCACGCGTGGGACCCGGTCACCCCGCTCGAGGAGACGCTGCGCACGCTGGACGGATTCATCCGGGCCGGCAAGATCCGTTACTACGGCTTCTCCAACTTCACCGGCTGGCAGCTGACCAAGGCGGTACTGCTGGCGCGCTCGCTCGGGCTGGCCGGGCCGGTCAGCCTTCAGCCGCAGTACAGCCTGCTGGTCCGCGAGATCGAGTACGAGATCGTGCCGGCCTCGCTCGACGCGGGACTCGGGCTGCTGCCGTGGAGCCCGCTGGGCGGCGGCTGGCTGAGCGGAAAATATCGGCGCGACGAGCGGCCGACCGGCGCCACCCGCCTCGGCGACAACCCGAACCGGGGCATGGAGGCGTGGGACCGGCGCGGCACCGAGCGCACGTGGGACGTGATCGACGCGGTGCAGAGCGTCGCCGAGGCCCGCGGCGTGTCGATGGCCGAGGTCGCGCTCGCCTGGGTGACCGACCGCCCCGGCGTGACCTCGACGATTCTCGGCGCGCGCACGACCGACCAGCTGCGGGCCAACCTGAGCGCGGCCGGCCTGCACCTGACCCCCGAGGAGACGACCACGCTCGACGACGCGAGCGACCCCCGGCCGACCGACTATCCGTACGGGCCGATGGGCGTCGATCAGCGGAGCCGAACCTTCTGAGCCCGCTGTCCGGCCGGCCGCAGGCGCTGCCCCGAGTGGCCGGGGCACGCTGATCCGGCGTTCACGCTGAGGTTTATGCCCACCTGATGCCGGAGAGCCCGCCTTGCTTGGCGGACTCCCCGGCGTTCACGGCCGGGGACGGCCCAGAGCCATCGTTGGCCTACGGAGTGGCAAACGAGGGGTGCGGCGGCTGGTTGTAGGCGGTGTTCTGCCAGGCGACCGCCTCGCGGTACATGCGGTCCTGCATCAGCGACACGTGGGAGATGCTCGTCGCGTCCGTCGTGGAGTAGATGCGCAGGGCCTTGTTGTCCGTCGTCGGCCAGATGACCTCCTCGCGCCAGTCGCCGAGGATGTCGGCGGACAGGGACGGGGTGGACTTCGTGCCGTTGTTGGCGTGCACGCCGGCGGCGGTCAGCAGCCGGGTGTCGGCGCTCGTGCCGTACTTGTCGATGTGCGTGCCGTCGAGCAGTTCGCGCTGGGCGTCGCCGTCCCACCAGAGGACGAAGTTGGTGCTGGAGGGCTTGCGGCCGATGTTCTGACCGGTCGAGCCGTACAGCCCGGACACCGCGGACGACCACGACTCGGCGCCGGGGCTGCCGGCGTAGATGTCGTCGGAGACGCCCCGGCCGTTGTCGCAGCCGCAGGACGGGTTCGACCAGATGATCTGGCCCGTACGGGCGTCGGCCATCCAGGCGGCGAGGCTGCCCGTGTTCTCGTCGACCTTGAACTCCTCGAGGCCGGGCCGCGACGGGATCAGGTCGCCGACGTGCATGGCGTCGCCGTGGCCCTGGCCGTTGACCCACAGGCCGGCCCCGTTGTCGTCGATCGCCATCGCCCCGTAGACGATCTCGTCCCGGCCGTCGCCGTCGACGTCGGCGATGGACAGCTGGTGGTCGCCCTGGTCGGTCCACTTGGAGCCGTTGGTCGTCGAGTTGCTGTCGAACGTCCACCGGCGGGTCAGCGTGCCGTTGCGGAAGTCCCAGGCCGAGATGACGGTCCGGGTGTAATACCCGCGGGCCTCGATGATGCTCGGGTAGGACCCGTTGACGTAGGCGGTTCCGGCCAGGAACCGGTCGACCCGGTTACCGTACGAGTCGCCCCACGAGGAGACCGTCCCGCGCGGCGGCACGTAGTCGGCGGTGGCCATGGCCTTGCCGGTCTGGCCGTTGAAGACGGTCAGATACTCCGGCCCGGACAGAACGTAGCCGGACGAGTTCCGGTAGTCGGCACTCGAACTGCCGATCACGGTTCCCGCGCCGTCGCG
>DASWRZ010000231.1:0-2773 GCA_036402935.1 Actinoplanes sp. | reverse complement strand
CGCCGGCCAGGGCGACGACGTGAAACGGGTCCATGACTGCGACTGCGTCGGGGATCTCTTCAGTTGCGGCCTTGAAGCCGGTGAGGCCGTCCTCGGCCACGATCTCGATCCCGTCGTGGTCAGAATGTTGGCCGGCATGACCGAGACCGAGCAGTCAGGGCCTCGGAAACCGACGCTCGCCGTACTCGGCAAATGGAGCTGGATACGACAACGGGCGATCGACTTTCTGTCATTTCCGAGAGGTATTTTCGCGGGCCGGTCGCAGTGTCGCTAAACGGTCAATGTCAGGCGCCGGTCAGGGGAGCACACTGACGCCGGGTGCAACTCGGCACGAGACCTCGCTCGATCGGCGTGGGCCCACGTGGTGGTCGTTGTATTCGCCCGGGCGCCCTGCGCGGCGCCATTCGTAGGAGGTCATTTGTGATAAGAATTGGCATGGCGGTGGTCGGCGTCGCGGTGATGCTGGCGGCCGCTGGTTGCAGGTCGGTCGGCCCGATCGACGGTCCGGTGGATTCCGGCCGGCCGACCGCGACGGCGAGCATTGATCCCAGCTCGGAGCGGCAGGAACAGATCTTCGCTGAAAAGCGCCGGATCACCCTCGCCGAGGCCAAGCGCCGCCTTGGTTGGCAGGCAGTCGCCCCCGACCTGGCCGGGCGGCTGGAATCGCAGCCGTTCTTCGCCGGGGTGTGGGTCGACAATCGTCACGGGGATCGGGTGGAGGTCGGCGTGGCCGGGCCGATCACCTCCGGGACGAAGGCGGAGATCAATCGTGATGCTCTCGCGGTCGGGTTGACCGAAGGCTATGACATCGTCGCGGTGCGGTTTGCGCTGAGTGCCTTGAACGAGGCGAACGACTGGCTGGGATCGCAACTGGTCCTCGTCAACGCCGGCGCTCCGGGCAGGCTGACCGCCGGCCTCCGTACCGACCTCAACGCCGTCGAGCTCCAGACGCCGACCGAGGCCAAACTGACCCCGGCGCAGGAAACCCTGATGACGGCGGCGGCGAGCAGGTTCGGTGACCTGCTCGTGGTGTCCACCTACAACGGGCACTTCATCCCGCTGAATTGCAGTCACTCGCAGTGCGATCCGCCGCTGCGCGGCGGGGCGAGAATCAACTATTTCAACAAGGGTGACTTTGAACTGTGCACCGGCGGTTTTCTCGCGAAAGGCGTGACCGATGACAGGCGCTATCTGATCACCGCCGGCCATTGCGTGGCGAATCACCACGATGCGGACTGGACTGCCCCTTATGTCAATGGCAGCCAGCACGTAGTCGGTCCGGAGTGGAAGTACGTGTATTCGGAGAAGGGTGACTATGCGATTCTGCGCATCACGGACGTCGTGGCCTGGAATCCCCAGGCTTGGGTAGCTCTGTGGTACGGCCAGCAGGGCCACGAGATCGCCTTCAACATCAACTCCGACAACTACAGCGTGCTCGGCATGACAGTCTGCCACGGTGGCGCGGAGTCCGGCTCTTCGAGCTGCGGGGAGGTGACCGAGCTCGGAGTGACCGCGACGAGCGATGACGGCACGACGATCAAGAACCTCGGCCGGGCCTCGTACTGCGCTACTTTCGGCGACAGTGGCGCGCCCGTGTTCTTCGGCCACATCGCGTACGGAATAACGAGCGGCGGGATTCCAGGAACGCCGTGCGACACGTTCTACCAAGGCATCAAGGCGGTCGAATCCGATTTCAACGTCGTGCTGCTGCATTCGAACGACTTCCCCGACGGGCAGTGAGAGCGGCCTGAGCACGCGGCCGTGGCTCAGGCGGCTCGCCCGGCGAGCAGCTCGGCCACGGTCCGGGGTTCGCGGCCCAGGAGGTCGGCCAGGAGCGGGCTGGTCTCGGCGAAGCCACCGGCCCGGGCGGCCTGGAACGTCGAGAGCAGCAAGCGGGCCATGAACTCGGGGGAGCCGTGCGCGATCCGCTCGGCGACCCACTCGTCGTCGTCGACCACGACCCGCTTGATCTCGTGTCCGGCCGGCTCGGAGGCGATCGCGGCGATGTCCTGGAAGGTGACGGCGGCACGGGCGGTGAGCGTGACCGGCCCGTCGAAGGGGTGCGAGGCCAGGATGACCGCGGCCGCCTCGGCCACGTCGGCGCGAGAGGTCCACGAGACCGGGCCGTCGGCCGGCGCGGCGATGACGCCGGTCTCGCGCCACGGGCCGAGCAGCCAGTCGAGGGTGTGGGCGTAGAAGCCGTTGCGCAGCGAGGTCCACGCGACGCCCGACGAGGCGAGCAGCTCCTCGGTGGCGTAGTGGTCGCGGGCCGGCGGGAACGGGCTGGAAGCGCCGACGTGCTGGTGGCTGGTGTAGAGGATGCGGGTGGCGCCGGCGGCCACCGCGGCGTCGATCGCGGTGCGGTGCAGGGTGATCTGGTCGGCGGCCGGATCGTTGGAGGACACCAGGAGCACCTGGTCGGCGCCCTCGAAGGAGTTTCGCAGGGCGGCCGGGTCGTCGTAGGAACCGCGCCGCACCCGCACGCCGCGGTCGGCGAAATGTCCGGCCCGGGCGACGTCGCGCACGCTGACGCCGACCGAGGACGCCGGGACGCGGGACAGCAGGTCCTCGACGGTGGCGCCGTTGAGCGCGCCGGTGGCGCCGGTGATGACGCTGCGCGCGGGCTGGGAGTTGCACGTCGGTTTCGGCCTGGCCAATCCGGCGCTGTTCCGGCTGATGCACACGGCCCCGCACCTCCCCGACGCCGCGAAGGCCGGCGAGGAGATCCTCAAGGAGCGCATCCGCCGTGTCGCCGTGGCGGGCCGGCTACGGG
>DASWRZ010000230.1:0-14937 GCA_036402935.1 Actinoplanes sp. | reverse complement strand
CCCGGACCGGTCACCGCCACGGCGAACGCGCCGACGGCCACCCCCAGACCGACGGCCAGTGCTAAGAGACGACGTCGGACACCCATGGCGACTCCCTCGATGCGTACGTGACGTGCGACACCCACATAGTGGCGTTCACATTCGTAAATATCAAGGGTTCTTAACAGTCAGCGGCAGGCCCAGGTAGTCGGCGAACGGCTGGAGCGCCGCTTCGGCATTGTGGCGATCTCGTGAAGTGAACGTCGCCAATGGTTGGACGACCACGGTGACCCCCTTGCGGCCGATCGTGCGCTTCCAGGTCGCCATCACCCGGCCACCCCGCACCAGGGTGGACTGGAAGACGCCGTTGCCGCCCGGGATGATCGCCGCGAGCTGCTCGGGCGTGGCCATCATGGACCGGTCCTTGAAGCCGAGCAGGTATTCGTCGAACCCCGGCAGCGCCAGCCACCCCTCGGCCGCCGCCGAGCCGGCCACTGCCGAGCCGGCCACTGCCGAGCCGGCCACTGCCGAGCCGTCCGAGGCCATCAGCATCTCCACACCGTCCACGTCGACCGCGGTCAGCTCGTCGCCGGCGACCGCGATGCCCGTCCTGCAGTCGGTCATGGTGAGGCCGGTCCACCCCGTGAAGTCCTTCCGCGTGGTCGGGCCGTGGCTGCGGAAATAGCGCAGCGCGATGATGCCGAGGGCCTCCTCCCGCGACGGCCGGCGAGGCGAGGGCACCCAGTCGTCGAGAAGCACGAAGGTCTGCTCCTTGCCCACGTGCGGGGCGATCGCGATGACCGCTCGCTGACTCGCGTACCACAGAAGGTGGTAACCGCGCTGACCACCCACCTCGATGCCGCCGTCGGCGAGGGCGACCAGGCACTCGGCTCGCGTGAGTCTTTTCCCGCCCGTCAGGGCGGCCCCGAGGAGCTCGACCGCGCGATCCGCGTCGGCCGCCTCGAGCCCGAGCGTCTGCCGGCGTTTCTCGGCCCCGGCGAGGGCCCGCGAACCCATCAGGTCGAGCATCCAGTGCGCATCGGCCGGCGGAACCCAGTGGACCGTGCCCCGCATCGGCCACGTGCGGATCGCCTCGCGCCGCTCGAGCGCCGCGGCGATGTCGTCGATCTTGGCCCCGGGCAGCCGCACGCCCAGCGACCAGAGGGCGCTGTTGACGTCCTGCGCCTGCATCGCCCCGAACCACTCGACGATCGACGCGACGCTGTCCAGCGAGTCGCGGAGCAGCAGGCTGCGCATTCGCAGCTCCAGGGCCGTCGACGTGTCCATGCCGACGACCCTAGAGCCCGGGTACGACGTTTTTACCGTCCGCGGCCCGCGCGGTAGAGCCTGATCAGGTTGTTGGTCGACGAGTCGTCGTCCGTCGCCGGCGCGGACGACCCGGTGAGCTTCGGCGCCAGCTGGTTGGCCATGACCTTGCCCAGCTCGACCCCCCACTGGTCGAACGAGTTGATCTCCCAGACCGTGCCCTCGGTGAACACGATGTGCTCGTAGAGGGCGATCAGCTGGCCGAGGATCGACGGCGTCAGCTTCTGGGCCAGGATCGTCGTGGTCGGGTGGTTGCCCTGCATCACCCGGTGCGGCGCGACCTTGGGGTCGGTGCCCTCGGCCTCGACCTGCTCCAGCGTGCGGCCGAAGGCGAGCGCGCCGGTCTGGGCGAAGAAGTTGGACATGAGCAGGTCGTGCATCTCGCCGATGTCGTGGTTGGGCTGGTTGAACCCGATGAAGTCGGACGGGATCAGCTTGGTGCCCTGGTGGATCAGCTGGTAGAAGGCGTGCTGGCCGTTGGTGCCGGGCTCGCCCCAGAAGACCTCGCCGGTCTGGTAGGACACCGGGCTGCCGTCCAGCCGCACCGACTTGCCGTTGCTCTCCATGGTCAGCTGCTGCAGGTAGGCCGCGAACCGGTGCAGGTACTGCGAGTAGGGCAGCACCGCGTGCGACTGGGCGCCGAGGAAGGTGTCGTACCAGACGTTGATCAGCCCGAGCAGGGCCGGCACGTTGCTTTCCACCGGCTGGGTGCGGAAGTGCTCGTCGACCTTGTGGTAGCCGGCCAGCATGTCGGCGAACCCCTCCTTGCCGATCGCGATCATGACCGACAGGCCGACCGCGGACGGCAGCGAGTAGCGCCCGCCGACCCAGTCCCAGAAGCCGAACATGTTGGCGGTGTCGATGCCGAACTTCGACACCCGGTCGGCGTTGGTGCTGACCGCGACGAAGTGCTTGGCCACCGCCGCCTGATCGTTGCCGAGGGCCGCGAGCAGCCAGTTGCGGGCCTCGGTCGCGTTGGTCAGCGTCTCCTGGGTGCCGAACGTCTTCGACACGATGACGAACAACGTGCTCGCCGGGTCGAGGTCGTGGGTCTTCTCGTAGAGGTCGGTGGGGTCGATGTTGGAGATGAACCGGCACTCGATCTCGGGCGACTTGAACGCCTTGAGCGCCTCGTAGGCCATCACCGGACCCAGGTCGGACCCGCCGATGCCGATGTTGACCACGGTCTTGATGCGCTGCCCGGTGTGGCCGGTCCACTCGCCCGAGCGCACCCGGTCGCTGAACGCGCCCATCCGGTCGAGGACCTCGTGCACGTCGGCCACCACGTCCTGCCCGTCCACGACCAGCTGGGCGTCGCGAGGCAGGCGGAGCGCGGTGTGCAGCACGGCGCGGTCCTCGGTGGTGTTGATGTGCTTGCCCTCGAACATGGCGGTGATGCGATCGCGCAGCCCGGCCCTCTCGGCCAGCGCGAACAGGGCGGTCAGGACCTCATCGGTCACCAGGTTCTTGCTGTAGTCGACGGTCAGGTCGGCGACGGTCGTGGTCAGCCGCTCGCCGCGGCCGGGGTCACTGCCGAACAGGTCGCGCAGGTGCACCGCCGAGAACTTCTCCGCGTGGCCCTGCAGCGTCTGCCACTCGGCGCTGTCGGAAACGTGTTCGCTCATCAGCCTTGTCTCTCGCTCGAACCCGGACTCTCGTCCTCATCCTGGCACGAATGGGTTTCCCGCAGAACGCGTACGGAACCAAGCCGGGAGAAGATCGACTGTGTTTCTCATCGCCGGCACGAGCGCGCCGGACCGGCCACGAACGTCTCATAGAAGCCGCACAGGCATCGCACAAGACGGCCGTAGCCCGCTCCTCCACGGTTGTCGACATGACGACGTTGATGGAACGCCCGCCGGCCGTCGAGGCGGCCCGGCACGCCGCGCCGGCCCGCCAGAGGCGCTGGCCGGTCCTGATTCTTCTGGCCGCCACCGCCCTGCTCTATCTGTGGAACCTGAGCGCCTCCGGCTGGGGCAACAGCTTCTATGCCGCGGCCGCCCAGGCCGGCGCGCAGAGCTGGAAGGCATGGCTGTTCGGCTCCCTCGACGCCGGCAACGCCATAACGGTCGACAAACCACCCGCGGCGATGTGGGTGATAGGCCTTTCCGCCCGGCTGTTCGGCGTCAACAGCTGGTCGATTCTGGCACCGCAGGCGCTGATGGGCGTCGCTTCGGTCTATCTGCTCTACCTGAGCGTGAAGCGCTGGTTCGGCATGGGCGCCGGGCTCTTCGCGGGCGCCGCGCTGGCGCTCACTCCGGTCGCGGTGCTGATGTTCCGCTTCGACAATCCGGATGCGCTGTTGGTGCTGCTGATGACGGCGGCCGCCTATGCGACGATCCGGGCGGTCGAGGTGGCGTCCGCGCGCTGGCTGGCGCTCACCGGCGTACTGCTGGGGTTCGGTTTTCTCACCAAGATGATGCAGGCGTTCCTGGTCCTGCCCGCAATGGCCCTGGTCTATCTGGTCGCCGCGCCGACCGGTCTCGGCCGGCGCGTCCGGCATCTCCTGCTGGCCGGGGTGGCGCTGGTGGTGTCGGCCGGGTGGTATGTCGCGCTGGTCGCCCTGTGGCCGGCGTCGTCACGGCCGTACATCGCCGGCTCGACCAACAACAGCCTGTGGGAATTGGCGATCGGCTACAACGGCCTCGGCCGCATTCTGGGCGGCTCCGGCAACGGCGGCGGCGGTGGCGGTGGCGGGTCTTCATTCGGCGGCGCGACCGGCATCGGCCGGCTTTTCGGCACCGCGATGGGCACCGAGATCTCGTGGCTCTTGCCGGCCGCTCTGGTGGCTCTCGTCGCGACACTCGCGGTGACCTGGACCGCGCCTCGAACCGATCGCGCTCGCGCCGCGATGCTGCTGTGGGGTGGGTGGCTGCTCGTTACCGGAGTGACGTTCAGCTATATGAGCGGCACCATCCACCCCTATTACACGGTCGCGCTGGCTCCGGCTGTCGCCGCCGTCGTCGCCATCGGCGCCCGCGTTCTCTGGCTCTCCAAGGTGCGATGGGTGCCGGCGGCAATGGTCATCGGAACCGCGGTGTGGAGCTTCGTGCTGCTGGGCCGCACGGATTGGCTGCCTCCTCTGCGCTGGGCGACGCTTGTCCTCGGAGTCGTCTGCGGCCTGGCGCTGCTGATCCCCTTGCGCCGCCTGACCATGGTCGCCCTGATCGCCGCTGTTCTTTCGGCCGGCGCCGGATCGGCCGCCTTCGGCGCCGCAACCGCCACGGTCGCCCATTCGGGCTCCATTCCGAGCTCCGGGCCGTCGTCCGCCGCCGGCCTCGGAGGAGGCTTTTCCGGTACGCGACGTGACTCCGGCAACAGCACGACGGCGCCGGGCGGCCCGATGGGCGGCAGCACCTCGAACAGCGACCTGACCGCCCTCCTGAAGGCCTCCACCACGAAGTGGTCGGCCGCCGTCAGCGGCGCCACCTCCGCCGCCGACCTGGAGCTCTCCTCCGGCACCTCGGTGATCGACCTGGGCGGCTGGAACGGCGGCGACCCCTCGCCCACCCTCGCCGAGTTCCAGAAGGACGTCACCGCCGGCCAGATCCACTACTACATCTCCGGCGCGGGAATGGGGGGAGGTGGCGGCATGGGCGGCACCACCACCCAGTCGTCCGAGATCGCGACGTGGGTGGCCGCCCATTACACCGCGAAGACCGTGGGCAGCTCGACCGTCTACGACCTGACCCAGCCCAGGTCGAGCTGACCCGACCGGCCCGCACACCGGCCCCGCGCCCGCCAGGCGCGGGGCCGTCCGGACGCTAAGCGGTCACCGGGGCGAAGAGCGGGCCCGCCTCCAGAGCACGCCCGGCCTCCTCGGCCGGCAGGGGCTTCGAGAGCAGGAAGCCCTGGGCGTAGTCGCAGCCCATCCCCTGCAGCAGCGCCAGCTGCACCGCCGACTCGATGCCCTCGGCGACCAGGGACATGCCCAGGTTGCGGCCCATCCGGACGATCGTGCGGACCAGGGCCTCGTCGGCGTCCTCGCTCCCGAGGCGGTCGACGAAGGAGCGGTCGATCTTCAGGACGTCCATGGGGAAGCGGCGCAGGTAGGCCAGTGAGGAATAGCCGGTGCCGAAGTCGTCCATGGCCAGCTGGACGCCCACGGCCTTCAGGGACACGAGGCGGGACAGGTTCTCGTCGGTGTCGGTGAGCAGGACGCTCTCGGTCATCTCCAGGCACAGGCGGTCGGCCGGCATGCCGGTGAAGGCCAGCACCTCGGCGACGGTCCGGGCCAGGTCGCCGGAGTCGAACTGGCGGACCGAGACGTTCACGGCCATCTTCAACGGGCGGCCCCACGCTACGGCCTGGCGGCAGGCCTCGGTGAGGACCCATCGGCCCAGCGGGACGATCAGGCCGGTCGACTCGGCCACCCCGATGAACTCCAGCGGCGGGATCATGCCCAGCGTCGGGTGCTGCCAGCGGACCAGTGCCTCGAAGCCGACGATCGAGCCGGTGTGCAGGCAGACCGTGGGCTGGTAGTGCAGGACCAGTTCGTCGCGCTGCAGGGCCAGACGCAGGTCGGCCGCGAGAGAGAGGCGCCGGATCAGGGCGTCGTGCATGTCCGGGTCGTACGTCGCGTACACACCGCCGCCGGCGTCCTTGGCGCGGTACATCGCCAGGTCGGCGTTGCGCTGGAGCTGTTCGATGTCGCTCGCGTCGACGGCCGAGGCGATGCCGATCGCCGCGCCGACGTGCAGCTCGCGGGCGCCGACCTGGAACGGGGTCTCCAGGTCGTCGAGGATCGTGACCGCGAGCTGCTCGGCGCCGACCAGGTCGGGAGCGATCAGGGCGAACTCGTCGCCACCGAGGCGGGCCACCGTGCAGGGGGACGGCACCCGGTCGCGGAGCCGGACGGCGAGTTGCACCAGCAGTTCGTCGCCGGCGGCGTGGCCGAGGCTGTCGTTGACCTCTTTGAAGCCGTCCAGGTCGAGGAAGAGGATCGACGGCGTGCCGTCCGCGGCGGCTACGGCCAGACGCTCGCGGAACAGGGCGCGGTTGGCCAGGCCGGTCAGCGCGTCGTGGTACGCCTCGTGCCGCAGCCGGTCCTGCAGCTCGGCGGCCTCGCCGATGTCCCGGGTGTTGAAGACCAGGCCGTGCACGACCGGATCGTCCATCAGGTTGGTGACCGTCATCTCGGCCTGGCGCCACTGCCCGTCGCCGTGCCGCACCATGACCTCGAAGACGGTGACGGCGTACGGCGTGGGCAGTACCTCGTCGATCGCGGCCCGCACCCGCCCGCCCACCATGCGCCCCCACATCTCGACGAAGCGCCGGCCGACGAAGTACGACGCCGGGTAGCCGAAGATCCGTTCGACCGACTCGCTCTGGTAGCGGACCGTGGAGTCGGCCTCGAGGATGGCCAGCGACTCCGAGCTCTGCTCGATCAGGGCCTTGTAGCGTTGCCGACGGTCCTGGAGTTCGCTGGTGCGGTCCGCGATCCGGGTCCCCAGCTCGCGCATGAGGCGCCGGTTCTCGATCGCGATGATGATCTGCCGGCCGACGATCAGGAGGGCGAGGAACGCACGCGTCCAGGTCGCCACCGTCGGGTTGAGCGTGTGGGTGATCGCGATCCGCAGGATGCCGGCGATCAGCGCGAACACCACGACGACGTAGGGCACGAAAGCGATGAGGTCCCGGCGAGCGGCGCTCTTCCGGAATACCGGCGACACCGCGGCGACCAGCAACAACGCGAAACCGACGAACCAGGTCGCGCCGGCCACGGCGTACGCCCCGAGCGCCGTGACGGAGTCGGCGACCGCAACCACCAGGGCTGCGGAGGCGAGGAGCCGCAGGCGGCTCGCCTTCACCCGGACGATGGTCATGAGCGCCACCGTGCCGAGCAGGGCGTCGGCGAGCGGACGGTCGACGCGGTGCGTGAGGCCCGCCGGGATCATGACGCAGTACCAGCTCGTGCTGCCGAGCGAGACCGCGATCAGGCCGGTGTCGATCAGCGTGCGAACCCGGTAGAGGCGGCTCTGGGTCGCCGCCGGCAGGCCGAGCAGGCCGATGCTGACCAGCACGATCAGTCCGAACCCGGCCGATCCGGAGACGAAGTCGCGCCCACCGGCGCTGATCGCGCAGGTCAGGGCCGCGAGACCGAAGGTCGCCCAGGCGACGCGGACGCGGCCCCGTTGCCGGGCCGCCTGCGCGAGACAGGCGATCCCGGCCGCCAGGGCGGCGAGCGCCACCCCGGCCCCGGTCCAGTGCGGCTCGAGGACGGCGGCAACGGTCGCGAGCAGCGCTATTGCCAGCGCTGTCGTCGTCCGGGTGCGGGCCGTCATCCGGGGGTCTCCTCCGTGATGCGTGGGAATTGCACCCTGAGGATCGGGCGGCGGCCCCGGCACCTGAGAACTACGCCACGAACTGCTCCGACGCGGCCCAGAGGCGCGTCGCGGCTTGGGGGTCGAGGGCGTACGCGGCGACGCCCCGAGGAGTTCCCGGCTGGTTGGGCCGGGCCTGCTCGCAGTCCTCGAAATAGCGGCCGCCGACGCCGTCGAGCAGCGGCGAGGTCGCGACCAGGATGGTGGTCGCGGCACCCTGCTCCGGGGTCTTCCAGCTCGGCGCCGAGCTGCCGCCGGCCGCCGCGCGCAGCCGCGCGAGCTCCTCGTCGCTGACGTAGCGCTGGAGGTTGGTGCGGATGCCGCCCGGCATCAGCGCGTTGACGAAGATGCCGTCGTCCGCCCAGCGGCGGGTCGCCTCGACCGCGAACAGCACGTTGGCGGTCTTCGACTGGCCGTAGGCGGACCAGGGCTCGTACTCCCGGCGCTCGAACATGATGTCGTCGAAGACGATCGGCGAGCGCAGGTGGGCACTGGAGCTGACCGCGACGACGCGGGCCCCGCCGGCCGCGGCGAGCGCGTCGTGCAGGCCGGTGGCCAGGGCGAAGTGGCCGAGGTGGTTGGTCGCGAACTGCATCTCCCAGCCGTCGGCGGTCCGCATGAGCGGGCTCGCCATCACGCCGGCGTTGTTGATCAGCAGGTGCAGCGGGCCGTCCCAGCCGGCGACGAACCCGGCCACCGAGGCGCGGTCGGCGAGGTCGAGCGGGGCGACCAGCACCTGCTTGTTGCCGGTGCTCGCGATGATGTCGGCGGCGGTGCGGTCGCCGGCCTCGGTGTTGCGGACGGCGAGGGTGACCTCGGCGCCGGCCGCGGCCAGCGTGCGGGCGGTCTCGACGCCGATGCCGGACGCGCCGCCGGTGACGACGGCGCGGCGGCCGGTGAGGTCGACACCGGCCGCGACCTCGGCCGCGGTGGAGGTGGCGCCGAAGGGTGTGGTGATGCGCATGGTCGCTCCCGAAGGCGGGCTAATCTCGATTAAGCGGAGGATCCTCCGCTACGCCTCGACACTAACCGGAGGTTCCTCCGGTTACTACTGTGGGAGGCTGTCTCCCGCACCACAGCCGGGCAGCTGGAGACGGGCAGGTGGAGAAAAGATGGCCGAGCGACCATTGCGCGCCGATGCGCGCCGCAACCGCGAGCGGTTGCTCGAGGTCGCCGTACGCTCGTTCTCGCTCGACGGCCCCGACGCGCCCCTCGAGTCGATCGCCAAGGCGGCCGGTGTCGGCATCGGCACGCTCTACCGGCACTTTCCCACCCGCGAGGCGCTGGTCGAGGCGGCGTACCGCAACGAGCTGGACCGTCTCTGCGCGGCCGTGCCCGGTCTGCTCGCCGAGCAGGCGCCCGACCGGGCGCTGCGTGCGTGGATGGATCTCTTCGTCGACTACATGGTGACCAAGCGCGGCATGGCCGACGCCTTGCGCGCGGTGATCGCCTCCGGCGGCAACCCGTACGCCCACAGCCGCGACATGCTGACTTCGGCGATCACCCGGCTGCTCGAGGCGGGCGTGAAGGCCGGGTCGATCCGGGCCGACGTGCCGCCGGAGGACGTGCTGGTCGCCCTGAGCGGGGTGACCCTGACCGTGGGCGATCCGGAGAATCGGGAGCAGGCCCGCCGCCTTCTCGACCTGCTCGTCGACGGACTTCGGCACCGCTGAGAAAACGACGGACTTCGGCAGCGTTGACAAAACGGGGCGGCGCCGATGGCACCGCCCCGCGAGAAGCTCACTTCTTCTTCTTGCCCTTTTTCTTCTTGTCCTTCTTTTTCTTCGCCATGGTCGGTCTCCCTTCGACGACGTGGGCCGCGCTCTAGGGCACTCTGCGGAGTGGGGCGGCGCCAGTCGTAAACGTTACGGAAACCGGAGCCGTCGACGAGACGACTTCCGAGGAAAGTTCAGCTGACCTTCACGCTGAACAGGGGCGATGCGGCCAGCTTGCGGAACGCCGCCAGGCCCCGGCTCGTGCTGTCGATGCTGATGTCGCGGTCGCCGGTGTCGTCGTGCTTGGTGTCGAAGTGCGAGATCGCCTTGACCGCCGGGTGGCTGGCCAGACCCGGCAGCACGCTGTTGTAGATCGCGGACTTGTCGACCGGGTGGTGCACGCGGTGGTAGGCGCCCCACTCGGCGATCATGATCGGCTTGCCGGCGTGCCGGGTGGTGGCCCACTTGTAGAAGCCGCCGCGGTCCAGCATCCCGCTGAACAGGTCGTGGTGGTAGCCGGCCTCGGCGTTCGCGTAGGTGTCCAGGCCGATCCAGTCCACCACGTCGTCGCCCGGGTAGAGATCCTTCCACCAGGACTTGGCCATCCACTGCTCGTTGCTCATGTAGATCATCACGTTGACGACGTCGGTGACGCCGTCGGCGCGCAGGCGCTCGATCGTGTGCCGGTACATGGCGGCGAAGTCGCGGGCCTGCATGCCGGAGCCGGGACGGTCCTTGACGTCGTTCTCGGGTTCGTGGTTGAGGGCGAGGAAGAACTTCTGCCCGTACGCCTTGGCCCGCGACGCGAAAGCGTCGATCCGGCGATCCTCGGCCCCGCGGGCGACCCGCGCCCAGGTCGAGCCGTACGCGATCTTCCAGTTCAGCAGGAGCACGCGCGGGTGGGCGGCGTCCCGGGTCATCGCGATCTCGGAACGGGTCGGGAACGGCTCGTCGCCCTTGTGGTACGCGTGGAAGATCGACGCGGTGCGGCCGCTCTCGCGCTCCCAGCCCAGCAGGGCCCGGTCACGAGGCGCCTGGGTGAAGCCGCCGGCGGCACCGCCCCAGAGAACTCCGCACGACGGGACCAGCTTCGGGCCCGTGGCGCAACCGGTCGCCGCGTTCGCGGCGGTCGGCATCAGGGCGGCAGCCGCCCCGGCGAGCATGGCGGTCAGGACGGAGCTGAACTTCAGCAGCTTCGAGCGACGCAAGGTGAGATCTCCCCCGAGTGGTCCGGCCGTTGTCGGCCGGGCGTGGGGAAGACCTTTCTGGGCGAACGGTGCACGTCCAGTGCCCGTACCGGTGCCAAGAGGTTGCGGCGTGGCCCCCGGGGGAGGTAGCCAGTGTTCATGAAGCCGATCATCGACGGGCACAACGACCTGCCCATGCAACTACGCGCCCGCTACGGATACTCGGTCGCCGGCCTCGGCGAGACGACCCGGCCCGAGCTGCACACCGATCTGCCGCGGCTGCGGGCGGGACAGGTGGGAGCCCAGTTCTGGTCGGCCTATGTGCCCTCCGATCTGCCCGAACCCGAGGCGGTCGTGGCGACGCTGGAACAGGTCGACGCGATCTATCGGCTGGCCGCGGCCTACCCTGAGGACTTCGCGATGGCGTTCACCGCCGACGACGTGGAGCGGGCCTGGGCGGGCGGGAAGATCGCCTCGCTGATCGGCCTCGAGGGCGGGCACAGCCTGGCCTCCTCGCTCGGCGTGCTGCGGATGTTCGCCCGGCTCGGGGTGCGTTACGTGACGCTGACCCACAACAACCACACCTCGTGGGCCGACTCGGCGGCCGAGGAGCCGCGGGGCTTCGGCGGTCTCGACGACGCCGGGCGGGCGGTGGTCCGGGAGATGCAGCGGCTCGGCGTGCTGGTCGATCTCGCGCACGTCGCTACCGCGACGATGCACGCGGCTCTCGACGTGGCCACCGCGCCGGTCATCTTCAGCCATTCCGGCGTACGCGCGTTGCACGATCACCGGCGCAACGTGCCCGACGACGTGCTGACCCGCCTGCGCGACAACGGTGGCGTGATCCAGTTGACGTTCGTGGCGCCGTTCGTGTCGCCGGACTCGAGGGCCTGGTTCGCCGCGGCGAGCGCGGAGTGGCGCCGGCTGGGGTTGCCGCCGGCCGACGGGGACTGGCCGCGGGCGCCGTTCCCGGGCGAGGACCCCGCTTCCGTGCCGGCGTGGCCCGCGGACGCGCCGTGGAGCCATCCCGGTTTCCAGTCGTGGCTCTCCGCCCACCCGCGGCCGGTCGTGACCGTCGCCCAGGTGGCGGACCAGGTTTCGCATGCCCGCGACGTCGCCGGGGTCGATCACATCGGGCTGGGCGGCGACTTCGACGGGACGACCGAGTTGCCGTCCGGGCTGGACGACGTGTCCGGTTATCCGCGCCTCTTCGACGAGCTGGCCGGACGCGGGTGGTCCTCTTCCGATCTCGACAAGCTCGCTTCGGGCAACATGCTCCGGGTGCTGCGAGAGTCGGAGAAGGCGGCCTCCGAACCAATGTGGCCCGGCGCTTGATCTGGGCTTTGATCAGAAAAAAGGGGAGCTCAGCGCTCCCCTGCCACTATTAACGTATATCGGAACCGGGGGCTTGCGGCAAGACCCGGGGTGGGGCGCAGAATCATCGACCGAAGGCCGAGACCGGCTGATTTGCCGGTTTTGTCGTTAGGGTGTTTCGATCTGGGGATGGCGGCGCGTTTTTGTCGTACCCGGGTGCTGTGATCGCCCCACCCAACACGGGTGGGGGTGGTTAGGGACACCCCTACGCGGACTTCGCAAAACGGATGATTCTCACCGGCACCTCGGAGCTGATCACGTGAGTCCGCTGACCACCAGCGCGTTCGACCTGCCCGACCGCCTCGCCGCCAAGGCCGACCCGCACCTGATCGCCGACGACGAACGGCACTTCGCGACCATCGCGGAGAGCCTCGACCGTTCGATCACCGACCTCACCGAACGGCTCGCCCTCGAACGCAAGGCCCCGGGCGGCATCGGCCGCCGGGCCCTCGACCGCGACGAGGAGATCCGGCGGCTGAGCGCGCGCCTGCGTACGCTGCGCCGCTTCGGCCTCGACCTCTGCCTGGGCAAGATGACCGGCGAAGAGACGGTGTACGTCGGCCGGCTCGGACTGACCGACGGCCAGGGGCGCCGGCTGCTGCTCGACTGGCGCTCCCCCGCCGCCGAGCCGTTCTTCGGGGCGACCCACGGCAACCCGATGGGCCTGACCAGCCGGCGGCGCTACCGGTGGACAGGTGGGCGGGTCACCGACTACTGGGACGAGGTGTTCAACGCCGACGAGTTCGAGGGGCACGCGGCGTCGCTCGACGACCAGTCGGCGTTCATCGCCAGCCTGGGCACCAACCGGTCGGCCCGGATGCGGGACGTGCTCGGCACGATCCAGGCCGACCAGGACGCGATCATCCGGGCCGGGTCCGCCGGAGCACTCGTGGTCGACGGCGGCCCGGGCACGGGGAAGACCGTGGTGGCGCTGCACCGGGCGGCGTACCTGCTGTATTCCGACCCGCGGCTCGGGCACCGGCAGGGCGGCGTGTTGTTCATCGGGCCGCACGAGCCCTATCTGGCGTACGTGGCGGACGTGCTGCCCAGCCTCGGTGAGGAAGGCGTGCAGTCGTGCACGTTGCGCGACCTGGTTGCCGAGGGCGCCGGGGCTGACGCCGAGGACGATCCCGAGGTGGCCCGGCTGAAGTCGTCGGCCGACCTGGTCAAGGCGATCGAGACGGCGGTGCGGTTCTACGAGGAGCCGCCGGCCACGGGGATGTCGGTCGCGGCCGGCGACTCGGAGGTCTGGCTGAGCCCCGAGGACTGGGCCGAGGCGTTCCGGGTGCCGGGGCCGGGCACCCCGCACAACGAGGCGCGCGACGAGGTGTGGGACGAACTGCTGACGATCCTGCTCGAGAAGTACGACGGGGACGAACCGGAAACCCTGGTCCGACGCTCCCTGACGGCACACCGGGAACTGCGCGGCGCCTTCAACCGGGCATGGCCGTTGCTGGAGGCGGTGGACGTGGTCGGCGATCTGTGGTCGGTGCCGGCTTACCTGCGCAAGTGCGCGCCCTGGCTGGCGGCTGACGACGTACGGAAATTGCAGCGTGCCCACCCGCAGGCCTGGACCGTGCCGGACCTGCCGTTGCTGGACGCGGCGCGTCAGCGCCTCGGTGACCCGGAGGCGTCGCGGCGCAGGCAGCGGGAGCAGGCGGTGATGGCGACCGAGCGCGACCGGATGGCGCGGGTGCTCGACGATCTGCTGGCCGCCAACGAGTACGACGACGGCGAAGGCGTGTGGACGATGCTGCGCGGGCAGGACATGCGGACGTCACTGGAGGACGACTCGGTGCTGGCGCCGGTCTCGGTCGACCGGCTCGCCGGCCCGTTCGCGCACGTCGTGGTCGACGAGGCGCAGGAGCTGACCGACGCGGAATGGCAGATGCTGATCCTGCGGTGCCCGGCCCGGAGCTTCACGATCGTCGGCGACCGGGCGCAGGCGCGGCACGGCTTCACCGAGTCGTGGATGTCGCGGCTGGCGCGGATCGGCCTGGACCGGGCCCGGATGTCGTCACTGACGATCAACTACCGCACACCGGAGGAGGTCATGGAGGAGGCCGCGCCGGTGATCCGGGCCGCTCTGCCGGACGCGAACGTCCCGACCTCGATCCGGCGTGGCGGTCTGCCGGTCGTGCACGGGCCGGTTTCGTCGCTGCCGGACATTCTGGACAGTTGGCTGTCCTCGCACGCGGAGGGTGTGGCCTGCGTGATCGGTGATCCGTCGTTCGCCGGGACCGATCGCGTACGGTCGCTGACGCCGTCGCTGGCCAAGGGTCTCGAATTCGACCTGGTCGTGCTGATCGACCCGGCGACGTTCGGCTCAGGCATCGAGGGCGCGGTCGACCGTTACGTCGCCATGACCCGGGCGACGCAGCAGCTCGTCATCCTCACCTGACCGCCCTTCTCCGACGCCGGCCGCGGCGAGTCGCCGCGGCCGGCACTCGGCCGTGATCCCGCCCGCACTCGGCCGTGATCCCGCCCGCGCTCGGCTGTGATCCGCCCGCGCTCGGCCGTGATCCGCCCGAGGCTTGTGCTTCCTTTGTGAACGCGATGTGCGAAAAGCGTGGTCGTTTGGCGGTTTCGAATGACGGGTACGCTCCCTGCATGCCCATCGGCCCGCAACCCCGCGGCCGGCGCGGGACTGTCGACGAACCATATTCGCCGCTCAACCTGCGCCTGATTCTCGCCGCGTTCGGGTTCGTGGTGTGCACGGTGCTCTCGGTCCTCCTGTTCCGGATGGGGTGGAAGCTGCCGGGGTGGCTGCTCGCGGCGTGGGCCGTGGTGGCGGTGATCGACGCGGTCGTGGTGCAGACGCGCCGGCGGGCCCGGAAGCGGTCCGAGAACGGGCGCGACCACTCCTTGTTCGAATAGCAGCGTGTTGGCAATCCCCTGGTCGCGGGTCGAGTAGCGTCCAGTTTCATGGATCGCGTCCGCTTCGGAATCTTTGCGGTAGTCGCGCTGGTTACTCCATCTTTCGGGGTATTGTCCGCTTCCCCATCGGCCGCCGCCTCGCCGGTCGCGGACCGT
>DASWRZ010000229.1:0-25733 GCA_036402935.1 Actinoplanes sp. | reverse complement strand
CTAGAACAGCACGGTCGCAAATGACCCGGCGGAGACGAAGCCGCATTTGGCGTAAACCCGCCGGGCCGCCGTGTTGTAGTCGTTCACATAGAGGCTGACGCTCGGCGCCACGCGCCGCAGCGCGTCGTGCACCACCGCGGCCATGCATCCGGCGGCCAGCCCGCGCCCCCGGAACTCCGGGTCGACCCAGACACCCTGCACCTGGGTCGTCCGGCGGGTCACGATCGCCAGCTCGGCTTTGAAGATCACCCGGTCGCCCTGGAAGCGCGCATATGCCCGCTTGCCCTTGACCAGCTCGGCGATCCGCCGCCGGTAGCCGCGACCGCCGTCGTCGATCAGCGGCGAGACGCCGACCTCCTCGGTGTACATCGCGACCGCGGCCGGGAACAACTGGTCGGCCTCGGCCGGCCGCACCAGGCGCACCTCCGGATCGGGGGCGACCGGCGGATCCTGATCGGCGACCAGCAGCGGCTGATGCGGCCGCACGTCTCGCGCCCGGCCCCAGTGCCCGCCGAGCCGTGACCAGAGGTCGAGCACCGCGTCGGACCGGCCGATGATCGACGAGCAGATGCGGGGCTCGGCACCGAGCATGTCGGCGAACGCGGCCACCGCGGGCGGCGTCGCACAGACCGGCACCAGGTGGGCACCGGACCAGATCAGCGACTCGACCTTGCGGCCCGTCCCGTAGCCGAAGATGCGGCCGTCGGAGCGCCACCAGTTCAGCCCGTGCGCGGCGACCCGCTCGGCGATCTGCGCACCGGCGTAGGGGTCGCGGTCGAGGATCTTCTCGACCGCCGCGCGCTCGGACTCCCCCAGCTGGCGAAGCGGCACCGTAAGCACAGGTATCACATTGCCAGATGGCGGCACGTTGACACCCACGGCAACCCCTCCTCGCCGCTTCTCTCGAAGAAACCCTTGCATCTCGATGCGTTGCCGATATATCGTCTACGTATCGACGACAGTTTGGAGATAGTCATGCGACACATCCACGAGGACTTCATGCACGGTCACGGTCGACGCATGCGCGGCGGCTTCGGCTTCCCAGCCGGATTCCCGTTCGGCGGCGGCGGCCCCGGCCCCGACTTCGGTGGTGGCCCGTGGGGCCAGCGCGGTGGCGGGCGGCGACGCGGCGGCCGCGGCCGCCCCAATGTCCGCGCGGCCGTCCTGGCCCTGCTCCTGGAGCGGCCCATGCACGGCTACGAGATCATCCAGGAGCTCGACTCCCGCACCAACGGCATCTGGCGCCCCAGCCCCGGCTCGATCTATCCGACCCTCCAGCTCCTGGAGGACGAGGGCCTGATCGCCCCCGAGGCCGAGGGCGGCCGCAAGAGCTACCGCCTCACCGAGGACGGGCGCCCCGAGGCCGAGACCGCCGCTCAGAACCCGCCGTGGTCCGAGATCGGCGACGACACGATGAACCAGGTGCAGGACTTCCGCGACGCGGCCGTCGGCATCATGAGCGCCCTCCGGCAGGTCGGTTTCAACGGCACGCCCGAGCAGCGCGATCGCGCCCTCGAGATCCTCAACGAGACCAAGCGCAAGCTTTACGCGATCCTCGCCGACAGCGAGTAGTCACAACCCTTGCGGGGCTCACTCTTCGGAGTGGGCCCCGCGCTTTTTGCGTACGGATGAAACCGTGAGCAAACGCAGAGCGTGATCGCCACCGGGTTTGCGGACCGGCTCACTGCAACGCAAGGCCGTCGCCGTCGGGCCTCGGGCATGGAGGTAACGGCAGAACCTCCCGGATCGGCGCGCGGCGAGGTTGCATAGAGGTTATGAAGCACATCAAGCTCCGTGATCTGGATGTCGCCCGCATCGGCCTGGGCGCGATGGGTATGTCCCACGGCTACACCGGCGCCGGCACCGACGACGCCGAGTCGATCCGCACCGTGCACCGGGCCGTCGACCTGGGCGTCACCCTGATCGACACCGCCGAGGTCTACGGCCCCTACATCAACGAGGAACTGATCGGCCGCGCCCTCCAGGGCCGCCGCGACCAGGTCGTGCTCGCCACCAAGTTCGGCCTGATCTCGCATTCCTCCGGCCCCGGCCGTAACGCCGACTCCAGCCCGGCCAACATCCGCACCGCGGTGGAGGGCTCGCTCAAGCGCCTCGGCACCGACCACATCGACCTCTACTACCAGCACCGGGTCGACCCCCGCACCCCGATCGAGGAGACCGCGGGCACGGTGGCCGAGCTCATCGCGGAGGGCAAGGTCCGGCATTTCGGCCTGTCCGAGGCCGGCCCGGAGACAATCCGCCGGGCCCACGCCGTCCAGCCGGTCACCGCGGTCCAGTCCGAATACTCGCTGTGGACCCGCGGCATCGAGGACCGCATCCTTCCCGTCCTGCGCGAACTCGGCATCGGCCTGGTCCCGTTCTCACCCCTTGGCCGCGGCCTCTTCACCGGCACCATCCGTGACGAGTCCGCCTTCGCCGAGGGTGATTTCCGCCGTGACAACCCGCGCTTCAGCGGCGACAACTTCCAGCACAACCTGCGCCTGGCCGCCGACGCCGGCGTCACCCCCGCTCAGGTGGCGATCGCCTGGCTGCTGGCCCAGGGCGACGACATCGCCCCGATCCCCGGCACCAAGCGGGTGACCCGCCTGGAGGAAAACATCGCCGCCGACGAGGTGCGGCTCACGGCCGCCCAGCTGGACCGCCTCTCCAGCCTGCCGCCGGCTCTCGGCGAGACCCACCCGGAGGGCGCGCGGGCCCTGCTGGAGCGCTGACCGGTCCACTATGGTGCGGGCATGATCGTTTGGGTGGCGTCCTTCCCCCGCTCCGGCAACACGTTCCTGCGGATCCTCCTCAACCGCATCTACGGCGTCCGGACCTCAACGATCTACGACTTCGACGGCGTGGCCGACCGGGTCGGCGCCGACCTGGTCGGCGCCGCCGACCGCCCCGCCTCCGTGGCCGCCCTCCGCAGCTCGGACGACACCCACTTCGTGAAGACCCACCGCCGCCGCGACGTCTCGGTCCTGGACGACGACCGCGCGATCTGGCTGGTCCGCGACGGCCGCGACGCCGTGGTCTCGTGGGCCCGCATGGACTCCGAGTCCGACCCGGCGCGCTACGAGGCCGAGCTACGGGCCAAAATCCTCAACCGGTCGGGCACTGACACCTGGGGAGCCAACGTACTGAGCTGGCTCGAACCGCCGTCCCCGACCCGCGTGGTCCTCCGCTACGAGGACCTGATCGCGGCCCCCGAGGCCGCGGTGAGGTCGGTGGTGACCGCCCTCGTCCCGGCGTTGGGTCCGCGGCCGGCCCCCGAGATCCCCACGCTGGCCACGCTGAAGGAAACCGACACGGCCTTCTTCCGCCGCGGCCAGGTGGGCAGCCACCGGGACGAACTCCCGGCCGACCTCGAAACCCTCTTCTGGTCGGTCCCCGACAACCGCGCCGCTATGACCCTGCTCGGCTACGAGTGAGGTAGCCCTACGCCGCGTCGGTCCGCGGATCGAACGCCACTTCGAGGCTCACGCCGAGCGCCGCCGCGAGTCGCTCCAGCACGGCGCGGGTGGGTCAGCGGCCCAGGGCGGTCAGGAGCTTGGTCAGGGCGGGGGCGCCGCCGGCGTCCACCTCGGGGGTCGGGAGCAGGGCCATCACCGGGACCGTGACCCCGGCCGTTGCGTAGGCCTCGACCTGGGTCCGGCAGGAGTCGGGGCTGCCGTGGACGATGAGGGCGTCTACCAGTTCGTCGGGGACGGAAGCCACGGCGGCCTTGCGGTCGCCCGCCGACCAGGCCTCCCACATCGGGGTCAGGGCGTCGGTGCGGCCCAGCCAGCGGTGGAAGGCCGCGTAGGCCGGGACTGTCAGGTAGGCCGCGATCAGGCGGCGGCCGATCGTGCGGGCGTAGTCGGCGTCGGAGGTGGGGCAGACGAAGATGCGGGCGGCCACCTCGAAGCCGGGGCGGACGGCGGCCGCCGCGGCCAGGGCGGTCGGTACGTCGGTGGCGGCCAGCCAGTTGAGGATCACGCCGTCGGCTTCGGCGGCGGCCAGGCGGAGCATGCCGGGGCGCAGGGCGGCCAGGAGCAGGGCCGGCGGGTCGGCCGGTGGGCGTTCCAGGCGGAAGCGGCGGATCGAGAAGGTCTCGTAGGCCTGGTCGACCAGTTCGCCGTTCAGGGCCGCGCGCAGGAAACGGAGCATGTCGCGGCTGCGGGCCAGAGGCGCCTCGAACGGGATCCCGTTCCAGTCGGTGACGACGACCGGTGAACCCGCGCCGATGCCCAGCTGGAAGCGGCCCGGGGCGGCCTCGGCCAGGGCGGCGGCGGTCATCGCGAGCAGGCCGGGGCCGCGGGTGTAGACCGGGGCGACGGCGGTTCCCAGGCGTAGGCGCGGGGCCCAGGCGGAGGCGAGCGCGAGCGGCGTGAAGGCGTCGGTGCCGGCCACCTCGGACGACCACAGGTCGGTGAAGCCCGCGTCGGCCAGCGCCTGGAAGACGGCGGCGTGGTCGGCGAGCGGCACGCCGCTCAGCGGAACGGTCATGCCCCAGCGGTTTGCCATGGCGTCGATCCTGCCCGGCAAAAGGGGTGAGGTCCACCACCGGACGATGGGAATGGTCACCGATGCGAGGTATGTTTTTGTACTGACCAGTCAGTGCAAAGAAGGTGTGAGAATGTCGGTGCTCGAAGCGCGGGGTGCGGGCGTCCGCCAGAGGCGCCGTTGGCTCTTCCGGGACCTCGACGTCACCGTCGAGGCGGGCGAGATCGTCGCGGTCACCGGTCCGCCCGGCAGCGGTCGCACGACCGCGCTGCTCGCCCTGGCGGGCCGGTTCCGGCTGGGTGCCGGGTCGGTCGCCTTTTCCCGTACGCCGTCCCTCGGTCACGTCCCCGAAGCCGAGGCGCCGGAACCGGTGTTCACGGTCGCCGAGCACGTCCGCGAACGGTTGGCGCTGCTCGGGCGGCCCCGGAGCGAGGCGGCCGGCGTCGAACTGCACGGTCTCGACCCCGACAAGCAGGGACGCGAGCTCACGCCGTACGAAAAGCAGGTCTTGGGCTTGATCTTGGCGGACCTCGGCGGGCCGCAGGTGATCGCGCTGGACGGCTTGGACGACGGGCTCGACGCGGGGGAGCAGGAGCGGCTGTGGGAGCTGATCGAGGAGCTCGCCGGCCGGGGGATCGCGGTGCTGGTCACCGCCCGTGAGGCCGACCCGGAGCGGGTGGCCGAAGTGATCGACCTGGGGGTGGCCCGATGAGGACTCTGTCGCTGGCGTGGCTGGAGCTGCGCCGTTTCTTCCGCGGCCGGCTGACCACCGCGGCCGTCGTCGTCCTGGCCGTGATTCCGCTGCTCTACGGCGCGCTCTATCTGGCCGCGTTCTGGGATCCCTACGGCCGGCTCAACCACATCCCGGCCGCGCTGGTCGTCGAGGACCACACCGCCACGGCGACCGACGGCACGACCGTGCACGCCGGGCGGGATCTGGCCGACGAGCTGATCCGGCGCAAGATCTTCGACTGGCACGTGACCGACGAGAAGGGCGCCGAGAAGGGTCTGGAGAGCGGCAAATACCAGATCATGCTGCGCATCCCGAGCGACTTCTCGGCCGACCTGGTGACCGGCCCGGACGCCGGCGCCGACCCGCGGGCGGCTCAGCTCGGCGCGGTCAGCGACGATGCGACCAACTACCTGTCCGGTGTGTTCGCGCGGACCGCCTTCGACGAGGTTCGGGCCGCCGCGGCCGCGAGCGCCTCGTCCGGCTATTTCGACAAGATGCTGATCGGATTCACCGACCTGAAGCAGCAGACGCAGCAGGCCGCCGATGGGGCGTCCCGGCTGAAGAGCGGCGCCGACCAGGCGGCGAACGGCGCGTCGCGGCTCTCCAGCGGCATCGACGACGCGCATCAGGGTGCCGGTCGGCTGGCCGGCGGCCTGGGTACGGCGGGTCAGGGCGCGAACGACCTCGTCGCCGGGCTGACGCGGCTCGACAACGGTGCCGAGCAGCTGGCCACCGGCACCGCGCAGGCGGCGGCCGGCGGACAGCAGCTGGCCCGGGTCGTCGACGGCGCGGCCGACCGGATCGAGCCGGTGCTGCGGCAGAACGCGGCCGCGATTCAAGACGCGGCCGACCAGGTCGCGAAGGGTGCGGACACCCTGGCGAACAACGTCGGCGCGATCTCGACCGCGGCCGACAAAGCGGTACACGACGCCCGCGAGCTGAAGTCCTATCTCGACCGGCTGCCGTCCGACACACCCGGGCTGGCCGACGCCAAGGCGCTCGCCGGCCAGTTGGTCGATGAGGCCCGCCAGGTGCAGCAGCGGGTGCACGACGCCGACCTGAACGGCCTGCGTGACCGGCTGCGCGAGGTCGCGTCCACGGCCCGCCAGGTCGCGGCGGCCGCCCCTCACCTGGCCGACCAGCTGCAGGCCGGACGGGCCAAGGTCGACCAGCTGTCGGCCGGGCTCGACCAGCTCGCCACCGGGGCGAAGCAGCTGCACACCGGCACGACCCAGGCCAGGTCCGGGGCGATCGACCTGCGCGGCGGCATCTACCAGCTGTCCAGCGGCGCGCGGCAGCTCGACGACGGCCTCGGCACGCTCTCGACCGGGGGCCGGCAGCTCGCCTCCGGCCTCGGTGACCTGCAGACCGGGGCGGGCCGGCTGGCATCGGGCCTTTCGTCCGGTGCGGACAAGATCCCCGGGTACGGCGACGACACCGGCTCCCGCGCCGACGTGCTGGCCGACCCGGTCGCGCTCGACCGTGTGGTCCGGCACCCGGCGAGCACGTACGGCGTGGGCTTCGCGCCGTACTTCCTGAGCCTGGCCCTCTGGGTCGGCGCGATGGTCACGTTCATGGTGCTGCGGCCGCTGAACCGCCGCTACCTGATGTCCGAGGCGCCGACGCCGCGGGTCGCGCTGGCCGGGCTGCTGCCCGCGGTCGCGATCGGCTTCGCCCAGGCGACGCTGCTGTTCCTGGTCGTGCGGTTCGCGCTCGGGCTCTCGCCGGTGCACCCGTGGCTGGTCTGGGGGTTGCTGATGCTGACCGCGACCGTGTTCGCGGCGATCATGCAACTGCTCGGGGCGGCGCTCAAGGCGGCCGGGCGGATCGTCGCGCTGGTGCTGCTCATGCTGCAGCTCACGTCGTCGGGCGGGACCTATCCGGTGGAGACGTCACCCGGGTTCTTCCAGGCGATCCATCCGCTGCTGCCGATGACGTACACCGTCGAGGCGTTGCGGCACGCGGTCGACGGCGGGGCGGCGAACACCGTCGTGCACGCGGTACTGCTGCTCCTGGCGTACGGAATCGCCGGCGTCACCGCGACGCTCGGGGTGACCCACCGGGCGCGCCGGATGACCGGCGCCGACCTTCATCCGGAACTCGTGCTGTGACCGGTAGTGTCTGAAGACGTGAACGGCGACGGGCGCAGCCGGCGCCGGGAGGACACCCGGCAAAAGCTGTACGAAGCGGCCGTCGAACTCATCGCCGAGCAGGGTTTCTCCGCCACCACGGTCGACGACATCGCGCTGCGGGCCGGGGTGGCCAAGGGCACCGTCTACTACAACTTCAAGTCGAAGACCGCCCTCTTCGAGGAGTTGCTGCGGCACGGCATCGGCCTGCTGACCGATGCGTTCCGGGCGGCGGTGGCCGGGCTGCCGCCGCGCGAGGCGGTCGCGGCGCTGGTGCGCACCCAGCTGGAGTACATCCAGCGTTATCAGGCCTTCGCCCAGCTGCTGCTCTCCGAGATGTGGCGCACCAACCGCGAGTGGCAGCAGACCCTGATCCTGCTGCGCGAGCAGGCGATCGGGGTGATCGCCGAGACGCTTCAGGCAGGCGTCGACTCGGGTGACCTGCCGGCCGAGCTGGACGTGCGGGTCTCGTCGTCGGCGCTGTTCGGAGTGGGCCTCGTGGTGGCCGTCGACTGGCTGGTGTTCATGCCCGAGCGGCCGATCGAGGACGTCGAGGAGTCGTTGCTGGCGATCGTGCGCCGGGTGGGCTGAGCCGGCGCCGGACACCGGCGGGCGCCCCGGCGGCTCAGGAGATCGCGGCGCGGGTCTGCGTCGGGACGGCGGCGTCCTCGTCGCTGGTCAGGGTGCCGCCGAGGGCGACGATCTGGCGCTGGGCGGCTTCCAGCCGGTCTTCCAGCATGACGATGCGGCAGGCGGCGGTCAGCGGGAGGCCCTCGTCCAGCAACTGGCGGACGCGGGTCGCGAGTTGCAGCTGGTGGCGGGAGTAACGGCGGTGACCGCCGAGGGAGCGCTCGGGCTCGATCAGGCCCGCGGCGCCGAGACTGCGGAGAAAGGCCGGGGTCACACCGATGATCTCGGCGGCCCGGCCCATCGAGTACGCCGGGTAGTCGGCGTCGTGGAACGTCTTGTTCATCTGCCCTTCCGGGATCATCCGGCTGTACAGCAGTTTCAGATAGCACAGTCCTAGCTCAGAAAGCGCAGTCCTAGCTCAGAAAGCGCAGTCCAGGGCCCCGGCGGGTAACCGGGGCCCTGGCTTTTCAATTCTTGAGCCGACCGTCGTCGGCGCATGAGGTCGTTCGCCTGCGTGCCGCTAGCGAACGTCCTGAGTGATGGGCATCGGCTGCGATCACCTCTTGTCGGGTCGGGGACGTGGTGATTTCGCGTTGCTGCGGTATCTCGTCCTCCTTAGCCAACTCAGCGTCTGTGCCAGTTGCTTGTCGGCTGTGCGTGGCCGACTCCTGAACCCTATGCCGATCACGGGGCTATTTCTAGTCTCGACGCTGTAGATTTTTCGGGCAAATCATCTGAGTTTTCCTAGGTGATTCATGAGCTTGGATGCGGCGACGCGGGGCGGGCGCTGCGCAGGCCGAAGCCCGCGTCCGAAGAGAGAGGTGACCGCGCCCCGCGCCGCCGCGGGAAAGGGGCGTGTGGGCAGCCCCATGGGTGTTCGCGAGGCCTGCCGAGGGCCCGCGCGCTGAAGGACCAGCGTCAGAACACCGGCAGGGCGAGAATCCGTTGCCCTGACATGTCCATGAGTGTGCCTCTCGTCCGATCGGCCGGGCAACGCAATTAACGCGGCTCATTGACGCGCGTAACACCGTGGGGAGATCATCACGGCACGCGGTGGCCCAGGTCACAGCGCCCCTCGGTCAAGGGAGTCGCGTATATGAGCGTCAACCCAGCTGCCAGCACCGACGAAGAACGCCTCGCCCAACTCGGCTACCAGCAAGAGCTGCACCGCCGACTCTCCGGCTTCTCGAACTTCGCGGTCTCCTTCTCGATCATTTCCATCCTGGCCGGCGCGATCACGTCGTACTCGATCGCCATGGCCGCCGGCGGCCCCTTCGCCATCACCATCGGATGGCTCCTGGTCGGCATCATGGTCACCCTGGTGGCCCTGGCCATGGCCGAGGTCTGCTCGGCCTACCCGACCGCCGGCGCGCTCTACTGGTGGGCGGCGGCACTGGCCAAACGCAACAAGGCCGCCTGGGCCTGGTTCGTGGGCTGGTTCAACTTCCTCGGCGAGGTCGCGGTCACCGCGGCCATCGACTTCGGCGCCGCGATCACCACGGCGGCCTTCCTGGATCTGACCTTCGGCATGACCGTGACCCGCGGGAAGACGTTCCTGATCTTCCTAGTGATCATCATCGTGCACGGACTGCTGAACACCTTCGGCGTCAACCTGGTGCGTCTGCTCTCCGACGTGAGTGCCTGGTGGCACCTGGTCGGCGTGCTGATCATCGTGGGGGTGCTGGCGATCGTGCCGGACCAGCACAAGCCGATCTCGGAAGTGTTCTTCGAGGTCAAGAACACGACCGGCTTCAGTTTCGCCGGTGCGGGCCTGTACGCCGTGCTGATCGGCCTGCTCATGGCGCAGTACACGTACACCGGTTACGACGCCTCGGCACACGTGGCCGAGGAGACCCACGACGCCGCCCGGGCCGCTCCGCGGGGCATCGTGATGTCGGTCGTCGTCTCGGTGATCGCCGGTTTCGTGCTGCTCGTCGCGATCACCTGGTCGATCCAGGACTACGGGGCCGAGCAGGCGACCTCGCTCGGCCTGCCGCCGGCCCAGATCTTCATCGACGCGGCCGGCCGCCACACCGGCGAGTTCCTGCTCTTCATCTGCATGGTGGCGCAGTGGTTCTGCGGTATGGCGTCGGTCACCGCCAACTCGCGGATGTCGTACGCGTTCTCGCGGGACGGCGCGCTGCCCGGCTCGCGGATCTGGAAACAGGTCAACCCCCGCACGGGTACGCCGACCAACTCGATCTGGCTGTGCGTCACGATCTCGGCCATCCTGGTGCTCCCGTCGCTCTGGAACACCACGGCCTACCTGGCGGCCACCTCGATCGCGGTCATCGGGCTCTACATCGCGTACGTCGCTCCGGTCCTGCTCCGCCGACTGAATCCGGATTTCCGGCCCGGCCCGTGGACCCTGGGCCGGTGGAGCCCGCTGGTCGGCTGGCTCTCGATCGTCTGGGTCGTCGTGATCTGCGTGCTCTTCGTCCTGCCGACCGCCGGCCCGATCACGGCGGCCAACTTCAACTACACGATCGTCGCCGTGGCGATCGTGGTCGGCGCGGCCACCATCTGGTGGTTCGCCAGCGCGAAGAACTGGTTCACCGGACCGAAACAGAACCTGATCGAGAAGGCGGCGCAGGGCGAACAGACCCTGCCCACCGAGTGATTCCGTAACGACCGGGGCCGGGCCGTGTCGGCCCGGCCCCGGAAATCTGTCGGTCCCCTGCGATAGGACTGTTGCCATGGACCTCGAGGACCTTGACGTCGCTGTCGACAACGGCAGCATCGACACCGTGCTGCTGGCGCTGACCGACATGCAGGGACGATTGCAGGGCAAACGACTGCACGGCCGCTACTTCATGGACGAGGTGGTCGCGGGCGGCAGCGAGGGTTGCAACTACCTGCTGGCGGTCGACGTCGACATGAACACGGTCGACGGCTACGCGATGTCCTCCTGGTCCAGCGGCTACGGCGACTTCGTGATGAAGCCCGACTTCCGCACCCTGCGGCGGGTGCCCTGGCAGCCCGGGACGGCACTCGTGCTGGCCGACCTCGAGACCACCGGCGGCGAGCCGGTCTACGCCTCGCCCCGGCAGATCCTGCAGCGCCAGCTGGACCGGCTGGCCGAGCACGGGCTGACCGCGTTCGCCGGCACCGAGCTCGAGTTCGTGCTTTTCCGCGACACCTACGAGCAGGCGTTCGAGAAGAACTACCGCGATCTGACCCCGGCCAATCAGTACAACGTGGACTACTCGTTGCTCGGCACCGCCCGGGTCGAGCCGCTGCTGCGCCGCATCCGCAACGAGATGTACGGCGCCGGCCTCACCCCGGAGAGCGCCAAGGGCGAGTGCAACTTCGGCCAGCACGAGATCGCGTTCCGCTACGCCGACGCTCTGACCTGCGCCGACAATCACGTGATCTACAAGAACGGGGCCAAGGAGATCGCCGCCCAGGAGGGCATGGCGCTCACCTTCATGGCCAAGCCCAACGCCCGCGAGGGCAACTCGTGCCACATCCACTTCTCGCTCCGCGGGGCGGACGGGCAGTCGGCGATGCTGGGCGACGGTCCGGGTCATCTGAGCGTGACCGGGCAGCGGGTGCTGGCCGGGCTGCTCGCCACGATGCGCGAGTTCAGCCTGCTGTTCGCCCCCAACATCAACTCCTACAAGCGCTATCAGCCGGGGTCGTTCGCGCCGACCGCGCTGCGCTGGGGCGTCGACAACCGCACCTGCTCGCTGCGGATGGCCGGGCACGGCCAGGGCATGCGGGTCGAAAACCGGGTGCCGGGCGGCGACGTCAACCCCTATCTGGCCATCGCGGCCCTGGTCGCCGGTGCGCTGCACGGCATCGAGAACGAGCTGGAGCTGGAGCCCGAGTTCGTCGGTAACGCCTATGACGACGCCGCCGCGCCGCGCGTGCCGGGCACGCTGCGCGAGTCCCACCAGCTCTGGCTGGGCAGTGACGTGGCTCGCGCCGCATTCGGTGCCGACGTGGTCGGTCATTACGGCAACATGGCTGAGGTGGAGCTGTCCGCTTTCGACGCCGTGGTGACCGACTGGGAACTGCGGCGTGGCTTCGAACGTCTGTGAGCCGTCCGGCCGCCCCGGCCGCCGCCCGAGAACGGACCGAAGCCGTCCGACCGCCCCACCCGCCACCCAAGATCGGCTAAAGGCTGTACTCGATGACTGACGTGATAAATCCCGCGACCGGTGAGCTGCTCACCGCCGTACCGTCTCTGGACCTGGCCGCGACCGACGCCGCGATCGAGCGGGCGCGGCAAGCCTTCGCCGGGTGGCGCGAGGTCGCGCCCGGGGACCGGGCGCGGCTGCTGCGCCGCTTCGCCACGGTGGTCGACGAGCACATCGACGAGCTGGCCGGGCTCGAGGTGCGCAACGCCGGGCACACCATCGGCAACGCCCGCTGGGAGGCGGGCAACGTCCGGGACGTGCTCAACTACTACGCCGGCGCGCCGGAGCGGCTGTCCGGCCGGCAGATCCCGGTGCCCGGCGGCGTCGACATCACCTTCCACGAGCCGCTCGGCGTGGTCGGCATCATCGTGCCGTGGAACTTCCCGATGCCGATCGCGGGCTGGGGTTTCGGGCCCGCGCTCGCCGCCGGCAACACGGTCGTGCTCAAGCCGGCCGAGCTGACCCCGCTCACCGCGATCCGGCTCGGCGAGCTGGCGCTCGAGGCCGGCCTGCCCGAGGGCGTCTTCCAGATCCTGCCGGGCAAGGGCTCGGTGGTCGGGCAGCGCTTCGTCACCCACCCGGCGGTCCGCAAGGTCTGCTTCACCGGCTCGACCGAGGTCGGCAAGTCCATCATGGCGGGCTGCGCCGACCAGGTGAAACGGGTGACGCTGGAGCTGGGCGGCAAGCGCTCCAACATCGTCTTCGCCGACGCCGACCTGTCGGCGGCCGCCGCCGGCGCACCGGCCAGCGTCTTCGACAACGCGGGTCAGGACTGCTGCGCCCGCTCCCGGCTGCTGGTGCAGGAGTCGGTCTACGACCGGTTCCTGTCGCTGCTCGAGCCGGCGGTCAAGTCCTTCCGGGTGCTTGACCCTTCGGATACGTCGGCCGAAATGGGGCCGCTGATCTCGGCCGCCCACCGCGACGCCGTCTCCTCCTACGTCAAGGGCGCCGACGTGGCTTTCACCGGGTCGGCGCCCGACCGGACCGGCTGGTGGTTCCCCCCGACCGTGCTGCTCGCCCACTCGACCGCCGACCGCCACTGGCGCGAGGAGGTCTTCGGCCCGGTGCTGTCGGTGCTGCCGTTCCGCGACGAGGCCGACGCGATCCGGCTCGCCAACGACACCGAGTACGGCCTGTCCGGCTCCCTGTGGACCCGCGACCTCGGCCGGGCGTTGCGGGTGTCGCGGGCGGTCGAGACCGGCGCGCTCAGCGTCAACAGCCACTCGTCGGTGCGCTACTGGACCCCGTTCGGCGGGATGAAGCAGTCCGGCCTCGGCCGCGAGCTGGGTCCCGACGCGCTGCTCTCGTTCACCGACGTCAAGAACGTGTTCCTAGCTACAGGAGATTAAGTGGAGCGCTTGCAGGACCGGGTCGCCGTGATCACCGGCGCCGGCAGTGGGATCGGGCTCGCCACCGCGCGGCGGTTCGCCGCCGAGGGCGCCTTCGTCGTCTGCGCCGATATTTCCGAACAATCGGCCAAGGCGGTGGCGGAAGAGGTCGGTGGCGAGTTCGTGGTGGCCGACGTGTCCGACGAGGAGCAGGTCAAAGCGCTCTTCGACGGCGTGGTCGAACGCCGCGGCCGGGTCGACATCGCCTTCAACAACGCCGGCATCTCGCCCCCCGACGACGACTCGATCCTGGTCACCGGCGTCGAGGCGTGGGAACGGGTCATCCGGGTCAACACGACCTCGGTCTTCTTCTGCTGCAAATATGCGATCCCGCACATGCAGCGGCAGGGCAAGGGCTCGATCATCAACACGGCGTCGTTCGTCGCGCTGCTCGGCGCGGCCACCTCGCAGATCGCGTACACCGCGAGCAAGGGCGGCGTGCTGGCGATGACCCGCGAGCTCGGCGTGCAGTTCGCCCGTGAGGGCATCCGCATCAACGCGCTCTGCCCGGGGCCGGTGGCGACGCCGTTGCTGCTGGAGCTGTTCGCCAAGGATCCGGAGCGGGCGGCCCGCCGGCTCGTGCACGTGCCGATGGGCCGGTTCGCCGAGCCGGCGGAGATCGCGGCGGCCGTCGCGTTCCTGGCCAGCGACGACGCGTCGTTCATGACGGCATCGCAGTTCGTGGTCGACGGTGGCATCACCGGTGCCTATGTAACTCCATTGTGATGGTTTGACAACGCCCAACGTGGGGATGAAGCCATATACGTCCCGTGGGACGAAGAGGTCGAATCCCCGCCTGTGCAGGCTTGGCTCCCTGTACGGGTGGGTTGAGGGACCTGGGCGCGGCGCCACCGAACCGGTGACGCCGCGCACCCTTTTCCGAGGTGAAACACGACGTGATTACGGTGGGACGATGCGTCCGATCATCGGGATAACGACATACGTGGAGCCGGCCGCCTGGGGCGTCTGGCGTGATCTTCCCGCCGCACTGATCCCGCAGGCGTACGTCGAGGCGGTGACCATGGCCGGCGGCCGCGCGATCCTGCTGCCGCCCGACGATCACGACGCCGACGTCGTGGACATTCTCGACGGGCTCGTCCTCTCGGGCGGGGCCGACGTGGCCGCCGAGCTCTACGGCGCCTCCTCTTCGGCCAGAACGGTGACCCGCCCCGACCGCGACGCCGGGGAAATGCTCCTGCTGCGCCGGGCCTTGGAGTCGAACACCCCCGTCCTCGGCATCTGCCGGGGTATGCAGCAACTGGTGGTCGCCGCCGGCGGCCGCCTTCACCAGCATCTGCCCGACGAGCTCGGTCACCGGCGGCACAACCCGGCCCCCGGGGTCTACGGCGAACACCGGGCCAAGTTCACCGCGGGCAGTCGCGTCGCCGAGTTGCTGGGCGAGACCGCGGTGGTGCACTGCCACCACCATCAGGGCGTCGCCGACCCGGGATCGCTGCTGGTCACCGCCTGGACCGACGACGGGCTGCCGGAGGCGGTCGAAGACCCGTCCCGGCCGTTCGTGCTCGGCGTGCAATGGCACCCCGAGGTGACCCGCGACGAGCACCTTTTCGGCGCGCTCCTCAGAGCCGCGCGCTGATCACCGACATGACAGGAAGAACCGGAACCACCCCGAGGAGGAACACCCCGCATGCGCAGGCCCCTGATCGGCATGACCGCCTACGCCCAGCAAGTCCGGTACGGCACCAACGAACTGATGGCGGGCATGCTGCCCATGACGTATGTCAAGGCCGTACACGCGACCGGGGGAAGAGCGGTGCTGATCACCCCCGACGACCCGGACGTCGACGTGATCGAGTCGCTTGACGGAATCATCTTCAGCGGCGGCGGGGACATCGATCCGTCGTACTGGGGTGCCGAACCCCATCCCGAGATCGACGTCGACGTGGCCCGCGACACCGCCGAGCTCATGCTGATGAAGGCCGCGCTCGCCGCCGACCTGCCGATGCTCGGCATCTGCCGGGGCATGCAGGTCATGGCGGTCGCCGCCGGGGGCACACTCCATCAGCACCTGCCCGACATCGTCGGCCACGACCGGCACCGCGCGGCCTCGGGAACTGACCCGCTGGCCGCGGACGCCTCCGCCTACGGACGCCACGACGTGGTCACGCGGGAGGGCTCGTACGCCCACGCCGTGCTCGGCGGCCACCTCACGGTCAACTCCTTCCACCACCAGTCGGTCGACGACCCGGGCGAGTTCGCCGCCGTCGGCTGGTGCCCCGACGACCAGGTTATCGAGATCATCGAGGACCCGTCCCGCGCCTTCGCACTCGGCGTCCAGTGGCACCCCGAGCGCACCGCCGACCTCCGGGTCTTCTCGGCGCTGGTCGAGGCCGCGTCCCGCAGCACCTCATCACTGGCCGCATAAGGCTCACTGGCCGCATAAGGCTCACTCACCGCATAGGGCCGGCCGGCGAGGAGGTGCGGGCTCAGTAGGCGGGAATCACATCGCGCCGGTCCGGGGCGGCCGTGCAGCATCGAGGTATGAAGCTGCATGACGAGATCTCGGGCCGCCTGCGGGAGTTTGTCGAAGCACAGCCGATGTTCTTCGTGGCCACCGCGCCGTCGGGGTCCGGCGGGCACGTCAACGTGTCACCCAAGGGGATGGGCGGCACCTTCGTGGTGCTCGGCGAGCATCGGGTCGCCTACCTCGACTTCCACGGCAGCGGGGCCGAGACGATCGCCCACCTGGCCGAGAACGGGCGGATCACGATCATGTTCTGCGCGTTCTCGGGGCCGCCCAACATCGTGCGGTTCCACGGCCGCGGGCGGGCCGTCCCGGTCACCGATCCCGAGTTCGCCGAGTTGCTCAAGCTCTTCCCGGACGCGCCCGATCACCATGGGGCCCGGTCGATCATCGAGGTCGACGTGCACCGGGTCAGCGACTCGTGCGGCTACTCGGTGCCGCTCATGGCCTACGAGGGCGACCGCGACCTGCTGATCCGCGCCCACGAGCGGCGCTCCGAGGACGATCTCGCCGATTACCGGCAGCGGAAGAACGGCTACAGCATCGACGGGCGCCCGGTCTTCGCCTCCCGGGAGTGAACGCCCGCTCCCAAGAGGTGTCCGAGACCGGTGTTACCGTGCAGAACCGGACCCGTAACCGCCACCGGGCCGTTGAACTGCGGGAGGCACGCATGGGCGTCAGCTCGGACGACGCCCTTCCGACCGAGCTGAGCACCGCCTTCGAGCGAGGCGGCGAGATGGGTCGCCGGATGCGTGAGCTCGACTGGTCGAGCACCCCGCTCGGCGAGCCCGCGCGGTGGCCGGTCGAGCTGCAGCACGCCGTCGTCACGATGCTCGCCTCGCGGGCGCAGATAGCCCTCTTCTGGGGACCGCACTGGTCGGCGCTCTACAACGACGCCTACATGAGCGTGCTCGGCGGCAAGCATCCCGAGAGCCTGGGCCGCCCGGCGGCCGACATGTGGGCCGAGGTCTGGACGGTGCTGCGGAAGCTGTTCGACGGGGTCCGGGAGACCGGCGAGTCGTTCTACGGCCGCGACTACCTGTTCATGATCGAACGGTTCGGGTTTCTCGAGGAGACGTATTTCGACATCTCCTACGACCCGATCCGGGTCGCCGACGGCTCGGTCGCCGGCGTGATGTGCATCGTCACCGAGACCACCGGCCGAGTGCTCAGCGAGCGCCGGTTGCGCATGCTGAGCGCGCTCGGGCGCCGCCTGGCCGACTCACCCGACCAGGAGACGCTGGTCTCCGAGACGATCGCCGTACTGGGGGAGAACTACCGCGACATCCCCTACGCCTCGCTCGTCCTCGATGACCAGCCGGCGCGGCCCGAGGTGGCCGAGGTGGTCGCGACCGGCCGGCCCGGCCGCATCCGGACGGAGCCGGGAACGGCGGCCGCCGACGAGGCTCTGGTGCTTCCGCTCGGGGTCGGTCCGGTACGGTCGGGCGCCCTGATCGTCGGAGTGAGCCGCCTGCTCGCGCTCGACGCCGGCTACCGCGACTTCCTCGACACCGCCGCCGCCCAGATCGCCCAGGCCGTCAACAACGTCCGCACCTATCAGGAGGAGCGGCTCCGGGCAGCCGAGCTGGCCACCCTCGACCAGGCCAAGACCAACTTCTTCTCGAACGTCAGCCACGAGTTCCGCACCCCGCTGACCTTGATCCTGGGCCCGCTGGAGGACCTGCTCGACGATCCCGCGCTGCCCGATGCGCAGCGCGAGCGGCTGCTGCTCATGCAGCGCAACGGTTTGCGCCTGCTCAAGCTGGTCAACACCGTGCTCGACTTCTCCCGCCTCGAGTCCGGCCGCACCCGCGCGTCCTACCGTCCGACCGACCTCGCCGACTACACGGGTCGGCTGGCCAGCACGTTCCGCTCGGCCGTCGAGCGGGCCGGGCTCGAACTCGTGGTCGACACGCCGCCGCTGCCCGATCCGGTGCAGGTCGATCGCGAGATGTGGGAAAAGATCGTTCTCAACCTGCTCTCCAACGCGGTCAAGTTCACCCAGCGCGGCCGCATCGTGGTGCGCGTCTTCGCCGAGGGCGGCCTGGCCGTCCTGACGGTCCGCGACACCGGGGTGGGCATCCCGGCCGACGAGCAGCAGCTGCTGTTCGACCGCTTTCACCGCGTGCAGGGCGCCTGGTCGCGCAGCCACGAGGGCACCGGCATCGGCCTCGCGCTGGTGCGCGAGCTGGTCGAGCTCCACGGCGGCTCGGTCGCCGCCGAGAGCGAGGTGGGTCACGGCAGCGTCTTCACGGTCCGGCTCCCTTTCGGTACGGCCCACCTCCCGCCCGACCGCTTGGCGGAGGCCGCCTCCCTCGTGGTCGCCGACATCGAGCCGCGCCTGTTCGTCGAGGAGACGAGCTGGTGGGCCGGTGACACGAGGATGCCGGCCGCGATCGACGCACCGGCCGCGACCCGCGACGATCACCGCGGCCGCATCCTGTTCGCCGACGACAACGCCGACCTGCGTGACCACGTCGCCCGCCTGCTGCGCTCGTACTGGGACGTGACCACCGCGGCCGACGGTGTGGCCGCCCTCGAACTCGCCTCCCAGGACCGCTTCGACCTCGTGCTGACCGACGTGATGATGCCGCTGCTCGACGGGTTCGGCCTGATCTCGGCCCTGCGGGCCGACGAGCGCACCCGCGACGTACCGATCGTGGTGCTCTCGGCCCGGGCGGGCGAGGAGGCCTCGGTCGAGGGTCTGACCGCGGGCGCCGACGACTACCTGGTCAAGCCGTTCTCGGCCCGCGACCTGGTCGCCCGCGTGCGGGCCAACCTCGACCTCGGCCAGGCCCGGCGACAGATCATCAGCCGGCTGCGCGGGCTGGTCGACGCGGCGGCCGCGGTCAACACGGTGCGAAGCACGGCCGAGGTGCTCGACGTGGCCGCCCGGCACGTGCTGGCGATGACCTCGGCCGGCCGGGTCGTGGTGAGCACGCCGGGTGCCCGGGCCGAGGCCGACGGCGGTGCCCCGGCCGACGAGGAGGCCGACGTGGTTCTTCCGCTGCCCGACCCGTCCGGCGCGTCGCTGGGCGAGCTGCGGGTCTGGTCGGGCCCGTCCGGCGCGCACGAGCGGATCCTGCTCACCCAGCTGGCCCGGCTCATCGGACTGCGGCTGGGCAACGCCCAGCTCTACGAGGCCGAGCACCGCATCGCCAGCACGCTTCAGCACAGCCTGCTGCCGCATTCGCTGCCGCGCGTGCCGGGCGCGATCGTGGCCAGCCGCTATCTGCCCGGCAGCAGCGAGGCCGAGGTCGGCGGCGACTGGTACGACGCGATCGTCGCGGGTGACGACCAGCTGTTCCTGGTGATCGGTGACGTGGTCGGCAAAGGCGTACAGGCGGCGGCCGGCATGGGCCAGCTCCGCAACGCCCTGCGGGCGTACATCCTGGAGGGTTTCGATTGCGGGGCCGCCCTGACCCGGCTCAACCGCCTGGTCGACAACCTGGGCCGGCGGCAGTTCGCGACCGTGGTCTGCGTGCGGTTCGACCCGCGCACCCGCAAGTTGCACTACTCCTCGGCCGGCCATCCGCCGCCGGTGGTCGCGGTGCCGGGAGAGCACGGCACGTTCCTCTACGACAGCGCCCTCGGGCCGCCGATCGGTGCGCTCGCCGACGTCGTCTATCCGACGCTGGAGGGTGAGCTCGCTCCGGGCAGCCGCCTGCTGCTGTACACCGACGGCCTGGTCGAGGACCGCAACGTCGGCATCGACACCGGCCTGGCCGAGCTGACCGCTGACATGGCCAAGCCGGTCGAGCACGTCGAGGATCTGCTCGACACGCTCCTGGCCAAGGCCGCCCGGCGCACCCGGCGTGACGACATCGCGTTGCTCGCGCTGCAGGCCACCGAGCCGCACGAGTTCGTGCTGCGGCTGCCCGCCGAGCCGACCCGGCTCGGTGTGCTCCGCCGCCGCCTGGAGGACTTCCTGACCGCGCACGACGTGCCCGAGACCGACCGGTTCGACCTGACCGTGGCGGTCTCCGAGGCGGCGGCCAACGCGATCGAGCACCCGGTCGAGCCGGCCGAGCCGGTGATCACGGTCGAGGCGTCGATCGACGACGGGGTGGCCACGGTCACGGTCAGCGACACCGGGCGCTGGAAGCCGGCCGACGCGGCCGGCTTCCGCGGGCGGGGCCTCGCGCTGATCGGGGCGCTGGCGGAACTGTCGGTGGCACGCACCGAGGACGGTACGTCGGTGACGCTCCGCCGGCGCCTCGGGTCCTGATACCGCAGAGGCACTAGTCCTTCAACCAGGGTTGGGTGGAGAGCCCGGAGATCTCCAGCACGCGCCGCACCTGGGGCGACGGATGCACCTCGAGCCGGGGGCCGTAGCGCTCGGCGAGCTGGATGAGCGCGTGGATCGCGGCCGAGTCGAAGAAGGTGACCGCGCGTAGGTCGAGTGTCGCCGCGGTCGTGTTGTCCTTGGTCGCGGCCCGGAACATGGCGTCGGCGGTGGACATGTCGACCTCGCCGGAGACCGTCACGACGACCCGCACACCGGTCACCACCCCGGTGGCCGAGAAGTTCGACTCCGCCCCGTCTTGATCCACGTGGACACGATTACACAGGGGCGCAGGGGCGGCAAGAACCGGTTCATCAAGGACATCGGAGCCGTTATACGGCGACGGCTCTCGGCCGTACGGTCCCACGGCGCGGCGATAGGCTGGGGCAATGACCGTTCGTGCCCCAGTCGTGCCGGGTAAGCAATCGCCTTTGCGGGCGGTCCCGGCATCGATCGTCCGCCCTGAGTATGTCGGAAAGAAGCGCCCGAAAGAGTGGCGTGGTTCGCACGTGCAGACCCCCGAGACGATCGACAAGATGCGGGTGGCCGGCCGGATCGCGGCGCAAGCGACCCAGCTCGCGGGCGAGCACTGCAAGCCGGGCGTGACGACCGACGAGATCGACCGGGTGGTGCACGAGTTCCTCTGCGACAACGGCGCCTACCCGTCGACGCTGGGCTACAAGGGTTTCCCCAAGTCCTGCTGCACCTCGCTCAACGAGGTGATCTGCCACGGCATCCCCGACTCCAACGTGATCGAGGACGGCGACATCATCAACGTCGACGTCACGGCATACCTCGACGGCGTGCACGGCGACACCGACGCGACGTTCCTGGTCGGTGACGTGAGCGAGGAGGTGCGGCTGCTGGTCGAGCGCACCCACGAGGCGATGATGCGGGGCATCAAGGCGGTGGCGCCGGGCCGGCCGATCAACGTGATCGGGCGGGTCATCGAGTCGTACGCGAAGCGGTTCGGCTACGGCGTGGTCCGCGACTTCACCGGCCACGGCATCGGTGAGACCTTCCACTCCGGCCTCTACGTGCCCCACTACGACAACCCGAGGCTCGACGTGATCATGGAGCCGGGCATGACGTTCACCATCGAACCGATGATCACGATGGGCACCCACGAGTGGGACATGTGGGCCGACAACTGGACCGTGGTCACCAAGGATCGCAAGTGGACCGCGCAGTTCGAGCACACGCTGGTGGTGACCGAGGACGGCTCCGAGATCCTCACCCGGCCGTGAGCGCCGTGATCGAGCATCACCACGCCGACGTCAGCGGTGGCTGGCTCCGGGCCGCCACGTTCGGCGCCATGGACGGCCTGGTGACCAACATCGCGCTGATCGCCGGGGTGGGCGGCGGCGGGGCCGGCCAGCGGGCGCTGCTGCTGACCGGCGCGGCCGGCCTGGTCGCCGGCGCCATCTCGATGGGCCTGGGCGAATACACCAGCGTCCGCACGCAGAACGAGCAGGTCGCGGCCGAGCTCAGCAAGGAGCTGCACGAGCTCAGGGTCAACCCGGACGGGGAGGCCGAGGAACTGGTCGCGATGTGGGTGGCGCGTGGGCTGCCGGTGGGGCTGGCCCGGCAGGTGGCCGAGGTCCTCAAGCACCATCCCGAGCAGGCCCTGCGGGTGCACGCCCAGGAAGAGCTGGGTGTGGTGCCCGACGAGCTGCCCAGCCCGTGGACCGCGGCCGGGTCGTCGTTCGTCTGCTTCGCGGTCGGCGCCCTCTTCCCGCTGCTGCCCTACCTTCTGGGGCTGAACGATCTGTGGCTGGCCCTGGCCGTCGGCGGCGTGGGCCTGTTCGTGGCCGGTGCGATCATGGCGCGCTTCACGGGCCGGCCCTGGTGGCGGGGCGGGCTGAGGCAGTTCGTTCTCGGCGCGCTGGCCGCCGGCGCGACGTACGCGATCGGCGCGCTGATCGGCGTCGGCGCCTCCTAGTCCGTCGCCGATGTCCGTCGCCGATGTCGGTGGACGATGTGAGTCGACGATGTGGGTCGGCGATGTCGGTCGGCGATGTCGGTCGGCGATGTCCGCCGCTGACGTGCGCCGCCGATGTCAGCCGATGTCAGCCCGCGCGGCCGGGGAACGGCAGGGTCAGCGGGGTGGCGGAGGCGCGGCGCCGCCACTTCGTGGCGCGTACGGCCGCGTCGGTCATCGCGGCGAGCGCCGTGGTGCGGTCGGTCGATTCGGTGACCGGCAGCACCGGCCGCCACGCCTGGGCCACCCCGTCCTCGATGTGGATCGCCAGCTTGAGCGCCGAGTCGCGGTCGGTCACCGGGAACGGCAGGTCGTAGCCGGCCGGGGTCGCGGGCTGCTTCACCCCGAGCTGGTCGAGGCGGGTCACCACGTAGTTGCGCCGCTGCCGGTGCGCTGTCTCGGCGGTGTGCGCGTCGGACTTCTCGTCGTCGCCGTCCAGCCGGACGCCGAGTACGCCGTACGCGTAGATCGCGGCGTCCTCGGCCGCGAGCGCCGCGCTGAGGGCGTCGCCCGCGCTCATCGCAGCGCCTCGGCGTGGGTGGCCCGGCAGGCGGCGATCGAGCCGATCAGGGCCGCCCGGCCGGCCGGCGCCTGCTTGCAGGCGGTGACGGCGTTGCGCTGCGCGGTCTGCTCGGCCGTGCGGAGGCCGGCCAGCACGTCGCCCGAACCGATGGCGGCCGGAGCCGCCGTGGGCACCGCCCTGCCGAGCAGTCGGGCCAGTGCCGAGGCGTGCGCCCGGTGGTCGTCGGCGAGCGGCTTGAGCCGGGCGGCCAGATCGGGCCGGGCGGCGGCCGCCTTGTCGTACGCCCCGGCCAGCGCGACCGCCTCGGTCAGCAGCGGCAGCACGGCGTCGGCCCCGCCGGTCGACGAGCCCTCGTCGTGGCCGAACAGGCCACACCCCGACATTCCGTACCCGGACAGCCCGGCCACCGTCATTCCCAGCAGCCTTCGCCGGGTGGGTCCCGCCTGGTTCATCAGCACCGGGCTCGTCCGCGCCGGGTTCATCAGCACCGGGTTCATCCGCACCGGGTTCATCCGCACCCGGCCAGTGAACACCATGGGGTACAGGCGGTGACCTGCGGATGGCGCGGATTCGGAGCGGCGGCGGCGCGCCCCGGCGGCACGCGCGTTACGCTCTGCGGCAGCCGCGGGGCATTTTCGCCCGGCGGCCCACCGTCGTTGATCGACTAAACCGTCGCTTACCGACTTAGCCGAGGAGAGGTCGAGTCTCGATGACGCAACGTGGTCGCGCTGGTTCCCGCCCCGGCAGCCGTCCCGGCGCCCGGCGACGGGATGAGGCGGCCGACCGTGCGCCCGCGGCCCCGCGCGTTGATCTTGCTGCCGCCAAGGCCAAGGTGCGGACCGTGATCGAACCGGTCGTCGAGGCGGCCGGCTACGACCTCGAGGAGGTCGGCCTGTCCCGGGCCGGCCGCCGCCACGTGGTCCGGGTGCTGGTCGACGCCGACGGGGGCATCAACCTCGACGACGTCGCCGTGATCTCCCGCGAGATCTCGGCCGCGCTCGACGCGGCCGAGGAGAACGGCGGCGAGGTGCTTCCGGGCGAATATCAGCTCGAGGTCGGTTCGCCGGGTGTCGACCGGCCGCTGACCCTGCCGCGTCACTGGCGGCGCAACATCACCCGACTGGTCGCGGTCAACGGCCTGACCGGACGCGTGGTCGACGTCGACGAGAACGGCATCGTTCTCGACGTCGACGGCACGCCCCGCGCCCTGCGTTTCGACGAACTCGGCCCCGGCCGGGTGCAGATCGAGTTCAAGCGCCTGGACGACGCCGATTTCGGCGACGAAGAAGACGACGTTGACGACGACGAAGGGGAGGGCGAGGAGTGAACATCGACCTCGCGGCGCTACGCGCCCTGGAGCGCGAGCGGGAGATCCCGTTCGATACGATCCTCGCGGCCATCGAGACCGCGCTGCTGACCGCCTACCGGCACACCGACGGGGCCGAGGGTCATGCCCGCGTCGAGATCGACCGGAAGACCGGGGTGGCCTCGGTGCTGGCCCAGGAACTGGATGCGGACGGCACCGTGGTGCGGGAGTGGGACGACACCCCGCACGACTTCGGCCGGATCGCCGCGATGACCGCCAAGCAGGTGATCCTGCAGCGCCTGCGCGAGGCGACCGACGAGCAGCACTTCGGGGAGTACGCGGGGCGCGACGGTGACCTGGTCACCGGCATCGTGCAGGCGGACGCCGCGCGGGCCGAGAAGGGCATCGTCATCGTCGACCTCGGCAAGATCGAGGCCGTGCTGCCGCAGTCCGAGCAGGTGCCCGGCGAGTCCTACGAGCACGGCGCCCGGCTGCGGTCCATCGTCGTGCACGTGGCCAAGGGCTTCCGCGGTCCCCAGATCACCCTCTCGCGCTCGCACCCGGCGCTGGTCAAGAAGCTGTTCGCGCTCGAGGTGCCGGAGATCGCCGACGGCACGGTCGAGATCGCCGCGATCGCGCGTGAGGCAGGTCACCGTACGAAGATCGCGGTCCGTTCGACCGTTTCCGGGGTCAACGCCAAGGGCGCCTGCATCGGCCCGATGGGGCAGCGCGTGCGGGCGGTCATGAGCGAGCTGCATGGTGAAAAAATCGACATCATCGACTTCTCGGAGGACCCGGCGCAGTTCGTCGGCAACGCCCTCTCGCCGGCGAAAGCGCTGCGTGTGGAGGTCGTCGACGCCGCTTCCCGCACCGCCCGGGTGACCGTTCCCGACTTTCAGCTGTCGCTGGCGATCGGCCGCGAGGGTCAGAACGCCCGGCTCGCCGCCCGCCTGACCGGCTGGCGCATCGACATTCGCCCGGACAACGAGCCCGCTCCCGCCCCGGACCGTGATGCGGCCGAGGCGGGAAGCTGACCGGATACGCGTCACCGACGCACGAGGAGTAGACTTTCCAGTGGTCGGACCAACGCCCTCCCTTAACGGGGAAGCGGGCGTTACCCGCACCTGCATTGGCTGTCGCAATCGGGCGGCGGCTTCTGAGTTGATTCGGTTCGTTTCGGCCGGTCCCGGAGATGATCTCCGGCTCCTGCCTGATCCGGGCCGCCGACTGCCAGGTCGGGGAGCGCATCTGCATCCTGATCCGGCCTGCTTCGCGCTGGCGGAGCGGCGTCGCGCCTTCGGGCGTGCGCTGCGACTCCCTGGTGTCCCTGACACCAGGCTGCTGGCCGAGCACATCCGCACGGTCTCTGTGGCCGTGGGGAATGACCGATGACCCGGCCCTGGTGGCCGAGTCACGACCAGCAAGGTAGGACGACCCAGATGAGCACACGATGAAGTCCCTGAAATGACCAGGCTTCTAGTGCACGAGTGAGGTCTGCGGGCGCTGCTCGCACGACCTCGAAGTGAGGAGTGCAGTGCCAGGCAAGGCCCGCGTACACGAGCTCGCAAAGGAGCTCGGGGTCGACAGCAAGACCGTTCTCGCCAAGCTCAAAGAGATGGGCGAGTTCGTCAAATCCGCATCCA
>DASWRZ010000228.1:0-23321 GCA_036402935.1 Actinoplanes sp. | reverse complement strand
GTCCGTTCGGCCCATGTCGGACATCGGGGACTAGCCGGACCATGAGAGACGCACCGGCCGGCGGGACCCCGGCCGATGTCTTTAGGTACCTGTGGAGGAGTGACCGATGGCATCGCGTACGCACGATCCTGAGCCGCTACTGACGCCGGCCGAGGTGGCGTCGATGTTCCGCGTCGACCCGAAGACCGTCACCCGGTGGGCGAAGGCCGGCAAGCTCAGCGCAATTCGCACGCTGGGTGGCCACCGCCGTTACCGGGAGTCGGAGGTTCGTGCCCTGCTGCAGGGACAGATTCCCACGCAGCGTCAGGGCGACTGAAAACGAACTGCGGTCGACACGAAACGATCGTGACAAGGGGCGAGCGCCGGGGAAGGCGATCGCCCCTTGTTGTTTCCCGGAACGGGCATCGAGCAGGCCGGCATTGATTCGGGTCCGTACCTGCGGCCCAGCGCCTTGCCGATCCGCAAGCGGTCGGCCTGCTCGCCGTACGTCGCCGGCAAGACGTACTTCTCGGAACCCAGTTGCTCCAGCGAGGACATGAGCCGAGGGTAGTAAGCATGGAAGACCCACCCATCGGCGACGTCTTCGGCGAGATGGTCCGCGACGCCTATGCGGTGCGCACCGGCGTCGGCCCGCGACCGCTGGCCGGGGGCCGTCTCCCGCGCCCGGTCATCGAGATCATCGAGCGCGACGACGGCCTGATCAACGGCGCACCGGCCGATCATTACCTGGGCGAGCCCGACGAGTGGCCGGCCCATGACCACCGGGCCCTGCGGCTGTGCCGCGGCCAGGTCCTCGACATCGGCGTCGGTGCCGGTCGCACCGCCCTCGAGGTCCAGCGTCGCGGGCAGGCGGTCACCGGGCTCGACACCTCGGCCGGCGCGATCGAGATCGCCCGCCGGCGTGGCCTGCGTGACACCGTGGTCGCCACGGTCGACGCGTTCGCGATCCGGGCCGAGACCCGCTATGACACGTTTCTGCTGCTCGGCAACAACCTCGGGCTGCTCGAGGGCCGTGAACGCGCGCCGATCTTCCTCGACGCGTTGGCCCGGCTCGCCAACCCGGGCGCCCGGATCATCGCCCAGAGCACCGATCCCTACAACACCAAGGACGCCGTGCACGTCTCGTACCACCAGCGCAATCGGGAGCGTGGCCGCCTGGGCGGTCAGTTGCGCCTCCGCCTGCGTTATCGCTTGCTCGCCACCGACTGGTTCGACTACCTCAACTGCTCGATCGACGAGCTGGAGTCGCTGGTCGCCGACTCCCGGTGGCGCCTCAAGGAGATCGACGACGCGGACCACCCCTATTACGTCGCCCTCCTGGAGCTGACCTGAAAGACAGGAACGCTTCGTCCCCGCCCGGGTGCCTGTCGCGAAAACGCACAAATCCGTAATCTCCCTGGTTGATCCACTCTCCAAAGTGGCCTTCGGCGCATCCCGGCGTCCCCGCCACTAGCGTGGAGGCATGGCGAGGATTACCCGGCGTCAGCTGACGAATCTCCTCGGTGCGCTAGGGGTTGTCGTCACGCTCGCCGGACTGGCGTTCGGTCTGCCCGCGCTCGACCGCTCACTGCCCTCCCTGCGTGCGGTGCCCGCCGACCAGCCCTACCCGATCGGCGCCGGGGTGACCGTGGTTCCGCCGGCCGGTTCGACCGTCGACCTGACCGGCACCCGGCCCGGCACCCAGGAGGGCAAGGCGCTCTTCCGGCTGGGCCCGGTGCAGTACGCGATCGACGTGCGCCCGTTCGCGGGCGACCTGATGTCGGCCGCCGAACGGCTCCGAAAACGGATCACCGGCACACCGGGCTATCAGGTGACCGGCGCCCAGTTGGGGGTCGCCACGGCCGATGGCCTGGCCGGGGTGCAGGGCAGTTATACGGCCCCGGGCCGCGGCGGACGCTACGCGGTCTACGTCACCGGCGGCCTGACCATCGAGATCACGATCAGCGGCGCCGACCTCGACCTCGGCCGCAGTCTGCCGCTGATCGAAGACAGCGCGAAGACGCTCCGGCACGACGGAGAAACCGGGTGACCACCGAGGTCGTCCGGCCGGCGAGGGACAGCGCCGAGGCGGCCACGCTGATGCGGATTCCCGCCTTCTGGATCATGCTGGGCCTCCTTGCGGCGGGGGCCGTGCGCATGTCACAGATCGCGGGACGCTTTTTCACGGCGTACCCGCTTGCGACCGCGACCTCGGTCGCTCTCTTCGCCCTTCTCGCCGTGCCCTTCTGGTTTTTCGTCACCGAACTGGACTTTCTCGAGCGGGAGCCGACCGGGCTGCTCGTGCTGGCGTTCGCCTGGGGTGGCCTGGTCGCCACCGCGGTCTCGATTCCGGGCAGCGCCGCCCTGGAAGACCTCGTCGCCAAGCTCGGTTCGCCGCATCTGGCGGCCGACTGGGGTGCCGCGCTGGCCGGGCCGACGGTCGAGGAGATAGCGAAGACGCTCGGCGTGGTGGCGATCGTGCTGATCGCGCGGGCCCAGATCAACAGCGTGCTGGACGGCATCGTCTACGGCGCGATGGTCGGCCTCGGATTCCAGATCGTCGAGGACGTCGTCTTCTCGCTCGCCGCGGTCTCGCTGGCCGGGCAGGGCGACCGGGTGCAACCGGTGGTGGCGACGTTCCTGGTGCGCGGCTTCCTCTCCGGCATCTGGAGCCACACCCTCTTCGGCGCGCTCGGCGGCGCCGGCCTCGGCTATCTCGTGGTGCATCGCGACCGCAGCCGCAGTCACCGGATCGGTGTGGCGCTGCTCGCCGTGTTCGGCGCCTGGGCCTCCCACGTGCTCTGGAACTCGCCGATCTTCAGCGACGGGCTCGGCAACGGCCTGCCCGGCCTGCTCGCGGTGCTGCTGCTCAAGGGCCTGCCGCCGCTGGTGCTGGTGTTGCTGATCGTGCGCCGGGTGCACGACAAGGAGGCCGACTACTACGTCGGCCGGCTGGCCGCGCTCGGCGACGCCGAGCTGATCACCGACGACGAACTCTCGGTGCTGGGCTCGGGCGCCCGCCGGGCCGCGGCCCGGCGACATGCGAGGGTCCGGGCCGGGCGTCCGGCCCAGGCCGCCGTACGCCGTATGCAGCGCGCCCAGGCCCACCTGGCCGTCGAGCTGAGCCGGGAGTCGGTGTCGACCGACCACCCGTGCGCCGAGATCCGCAAGCAGCGCGCGGTGCTCGTCGACCTGGGACATCCCGAGGCCGTCACCGGGCCTCGATCATGGCGGCACACCGCGTCCACCGCGATCACCACCGCAGTGGCGATCGCGGTGCTGTTCGTCGCGCTCTCCGCCCTGGGCGGAGGCTAGGGATCAGGCCGTCGGCGGGGTGCCGCCGTCGCCGTCGACCACCGCGTCGGGGTTGCCGTCCTGGTCGAGGTCGACCATCGTGACATCGACCTTGCCGTCGCCGTCGGTGTCGAACTGGTAGAGGTCGGGCTTGCCGTCGCCGTCGGTGTCGACCACCCAGACATCCGTCTGGCCGTCGCCGTTGGCGTCGCTGGTCATGAGTTCGACACGGTCGTCGCCACGAGTCTCGACGGTCTCCTGCGGCTCGGTCATGAGGGGTCCTTTTCCTTGGGAATCGAATTCGGGCCCCACAGTAGGGCCGAAGTCACAACCTCTCCACCTTTCCTCGCCGGTAACCTTCTCCGTCATGGATACGGCAGCCGACGACGTCACCGACCTCTCCACCGGCGCGATGGGCGAGCTCGGTGTCCGGATGGGCATCCAGATCCTGGAAGCCGCACCCGAGCGGGTGGTCGGCACCATGCCGGTCGAGGGCAACACCCAGCCGTTCGGGCTGTTGCACGGCGGCGCCTCGTGCGTGCTCGCCGAGACGCTGGGCTCGGTCGGCGCGGTGATGCACGGCCAGACCGTCGACCGGCCGTTCGGCGTCGGGGTCGACATCAACGCCACCCATCACAAGAGTGCCCGCTCGGGCCTGGTCACCGGCGTGGCGAGCCCGGTCCATCGCGGGCGCACGATGGCGACCTACGAGGTGGTCATCACCGATGAACTGGGTGAGCGGGTCTGCACCGCGCGGATCACCTGTCTGCTGCGCGGAGCGTGAATTCCGGCACCGGTTGCCGCGTCGACGGGCGAACCTTGACCGATCCACGTACCTTTTCACACGTGACGGAGGTTCCTCAGCACGCTTTCGACGACGCGGCGCTCGTCCTGCAGAGTGCGCTCACCGACGACAGCGACGCTGTGATCGACACCTTCGACGCGGTGGTCGACCGCAACGGCGTCGTGGGTGCCTACGACGTGGCCTGGTGCCTGGCCGCCACGATGGTCGGCCGCATCCCGCGCGGAGGAGGCTGGACCCTCGACTTTCCCGGCATCGACGACGCACGATACGACAAGCGCTGGGTGGCCCGGTTCGTCAGCGCCTATGTCAACGGCGACGTCTCGACCGGTGAGGCGCTCTTCGCGGCGGCGGCGGCCGACGGGCAGCTTCCCGACTGCCTGCTCGCCCTGGCCGGCTCGACAGTCGCCACGCTCCGCCACCGCGCTGCATGACTTCTCCCGACGGCGACTCGACTCTCGAGCGCGTCCGCAAGCTGCTCGCGATGGCCGAGGACCCCGCCTGCACGGCGGCCGAGGGGGAGGCGTTCACGGCCAAGGCCACCGAGCTGATCGCGAAGTACGGCGTCGACCAGGCGCTGCTCGCCGTCGGCGACCCGGCCGTCGACCCGATCGGCGACCGGATGGTGACCGTCGTTCCGCCGTACGCCCGGGACAAGGCCGTGTTGCTCGCGGCTGTCGCCGCCCCACTGCGCTGTCGTGTCGTCCACCTCGCGCGTCCGGGCCTGGCCCGGAGTCATCTCTTCGGGCACGCGGCCGACCTGGAGCGGGTCGAATTGCTCTTCACCTCGCTGCTCGTACAGGCGGCGCACGGCCTGGCCGCGGGCGACGTGCCGTGGGGTGAGCACGCGGCCGCCTTCCGCCGGTCGTGGCTGGCCGGTTTCACCCAGGCGATCCAGATCCGCCTGTGGGAGGCCGAGCGGTCGGCCTCGGCCGCGGTGCCCGGCTCCGAGCTGGTGCTGGTCGACCGCACCGAGATGGTCGAGCGGCGGCGCGACGAGGTCTATCCGAAGCTCGGCCGGCTCGGGCCGCGTCGCCTCAGCGGCGGCGGCCGGCTACCCGGTTATCGGGCCGGGCAGGTCGCTGACCTGGGCGGACGGTCGGTCAGCGGTTCTTGAGATAGTTGGCCTTCGCGTATTGCGCGGCGGCGGCCTGGTTGTACATCGCCGCCTGCGACATGTACCACCCGTTGTCGGCCAGCGACTTCCTCGCCCGCGTCATGCCCGACCACCGGATGTCGGCGTCCACCTCGGAGAGCCCGCGGGCCTTGAACTGCTGGCGCATCGCCATCTTGCCCGAGCGGAACGCCTCGGCCGCCTCCTCCGCCTGCTTCATGCAGGAGAAACCCTTCTCGCTCAGCGCCTCGGCGAGCGACCAGGCCGCCTGTTCGGCGGCGTTGGTGAATGTCAGCACGGCTGCTCCTCCCGGCTCTCCTCATCGAACCCCATCGGCCTGGATCACACTGTGATCGACGATGCGGCCGCCTTCAAGTGCTGTACTCCGGTTGCCCGGCTTCGACCGCCCCGATACAACCGCCGCATGGACGTCACCCGAATACCGGCCGCCCCCGAGGATCGTGCCGCCGCCTTCGCCGTTCTGACCGGCCTGAGCTAGCGCGACCTCACGCTTCCCGCTGATGGCTCGACCAAACCGGTGGTGCCGGCCGGCGAGCACTGGGTGACCTCGGGCAACGCCGATGTGGCCAACGGCGTCGTGGTCTACGTGCACGGTGCCGGCTTCAGCGACCGCAACCCGCCGCTGATGAACCTGATCGCCGACCGGCTCTCCCGCGACACCCGGCGCCCGGTTCTGGTCGTGCACTACTTCGGGCATCTGTCCACTCTGCCCCGCTGCTGATGATTGCCGGCGGGGCGGAGGCGCTGCTCGACGACACCCTGCGTTTCGGCAAGGCGGCCACCGCGGCCGGCGTGAAGCACAGGTCGACGTCGACGAGGAGATGCCGCACGCGTTCACCCTGGTCGTCCTCGACGACCACAACCCGACCGGCCGGGTTGTGCGAGACCGGCTCACCAGCTGGATCGACGCCCGTTGGACTTCGTCGCATTGGTGCGACTGCAACCGGGCCACGATGAGTCGGATGAGGGCAGCTAAATGGCTGCGTGCCGAGCGTGGTCGGTTGGCCAGCCGATGGCGGAGCGGCCTACGCCGTGTGCGGCCAGCTGCGGTGGCACATCGCGGACGGCAATCCACCTTTCCCCCCGCCGTGACGGGAGGGCTGATTGCCTATGACTCTTCTCTGCTCGGCCACGCAATTATTCCTATCAGAAGAGAGGCGATCCCGAAGGCCGCTGCGAGTCAAGCCCAGGCTCCGCCTTCACCGCCTTCCCGTACAGATCCACGGCTATGCAGGCGCTGCCTAGAAATCCGAGTGTGACAGCAGGCGTAGGCCTGGATTGCCCTTGACAAAGATGCTCAAAACATAGTGGTGACAAATGTTCATGCAAATATCAGGACGAACGCCGTCGCTATTGCTTTGGCTTACGCGGTGCGAGTCCTATAGCCGCCCGATCGGCTGAAAGATCGCGGCGGCGACCAGATTGACGACGACGTCGCGGCCGATGCCCTGGCCGGCCTGACTGATCTACATTTGTCCTGCGAAGCCTGTCCCGCACCTAGTTCTCTTCGTCGGCAACGTATTCGGCCTGTTGGTACTCCAGTGCCTTCGCCTGGATGCGGACGAGTCGCCACACCCCCAGCGCCACGCCCATGGTGATGGCGCAAAGTGCAGCGGCGCCGCTGTCGCCTTTCCAGCCGCCGGCGACTAGCGCGAGCGCCACCCAGAGCACGTCAAGGGGACCGAAGGTGTTGCGGATGCTCCGAGGCTTCACCATGTGCTCCAACATAGTCAGCTCGTGTCCCGGATTGAAACAGCCTAACGGTTTTATCGCATTGCCTGTCGGGTCGAGTCCATAGTGGTCCCGTCATGACATGCCGTGTGGCTTCCATTAGCTGTGCTGCAATTAGTCGGCAGATTGGGCCGATGAGGGCCGCAATGCCGGAGCAGAGCGCGCCCATGCTAATCACCCAATAAGAAAACCCGGCCCCACGAGGGGAACCGGGTGTGTAGTACCGCCAGGCTACCAGCCCGCGGGCTTGGTCACGGTGGCGATCGCGTCCGGCAGCTGGGCGGAGTGGAAGTCGGCAGCGGCCAGGTTGCGCCACCAGTGCCGGCCTACGCCGTCGTCGGGCTTACCGCGCAGGGCGCCCGCGGTGTAGTTGTCCGTCGGATTGATCACCCCGACCGGGACCCGGGTGCGGGCGTACTTCACCGGGAACTTCAGGTCGCTGTCGTTGGAGATGACGATCGCGGCGTCGACCGCGCCGGTCAGCACGTCGACCAGCAGGTGCGAGGCGACGTTGACGTCCGAGCCCTTCTCCTCGCGGTGGGCGTAGGAAACCATGAACACCGCGTCGTGGATCGGCTTGCCGTTCGAGTCCTGCACCACGATCGGCCACTGCGGGTGTACGACCTCGGGCCGCCCGTTCTGCGGCGACGCGCGCACGGCCAGCGGCGACTGCTTGACCCGGGCCACGTAGTTGCCGTACTCGATGTGGTCGACCGAGCGGGCCGCGCTCAGCGCACGCAGATAGATGTCCTGATCGTGGTAGCCGGACGGATTGGTCGCCGCGTCGATCACCGCGGTGCAGTAGGTGATCTTCGTCAGCTCGGCGTCGTCCCAGCTGATCTTCTCCGCGAGCAAGGCCCGGATGTCCAGCCAGCGCCACCCCGCGGTGCCCCGCCCGCACAGGCCGCGGCCGCCGTAATAGAGGTTGAATCCGTCGACGTACGCGCCCACTCGCATCGCCGAAAGGTATCGCCCCCGCGCTGATCACTGGAAGATTCGCCCCCGACAGGTCTCGACGTCGATGCCCATCTGTCGCATGGTGTAGCGGTGACCACGCCGCCCGAGCCGACCGAGCCTCTCGAGCCGGAACCGGACATGCCGTGGCTGCAGCCGACCGCCGAGGTGCCCGTGCAGCCCGCCGGGCGTCGTCGTCTCGTCGTGTTGCTCCTGCCGGTGGTCGGGCTGCTGGTGCTCTGCTGCGGCGGAGCCGCGCTGACCACGTCGTTCTTCCGCGGTGACACTCCGAAGACCGGCTCGCCGACGCTGATCATCCCGTCGTCGCAGGCGCCGCCCCAGCCGCCCGCACCGACGCCGTCTCCGACACCCAGCTCGCCGCCGACCAGCAAGGCGCCGACCACGCACCCGACGACCCACAAGCCGAAGCCGACGACGGCCAAGCCGACCACGACCAAACCCAAGCCGTCGCCGTCGGCGACGTCGGGCGGGTTCCAGCGGAACGTACGGCTGGGGCAGTTGTGTGCACCGAGCGGCGCGATCGGCATCACGAGGCGTGGCCAGGTGCTGCGCTGCGGCCCGAGCGTCGACGATCCCCGCGACCGATGGCGCCCGATGATCTAGCCGTTTGATCTTCAGTTGCTGAGGCGGGCGGCGCGTGATTCCAGGTAGCGCTGTTCGGGAAGGCTGAGCGTCCGGCGGGCCGCGATTCGATACTGCTCGCGCGCGGCCTCCGGCTCGCCGGCCATCTCGAGCAGGTGGGCGCGCACGGCGGCCACGCGATAGTGCTCGGCCAGCGCCGGTTCCGCCCGGTCCAGGGCGGCCAGGGCCACCTTCGGGCCGTCGACCATGGCGACGGCGACAATCCGGTTCAAGGCCACCATCGGGCTCGGAGCCAGCGCGTGCAGCAGCGCGTACAGGTCTTTGATCTGCGGCCAATCGGTGAGCTCGGGCCGCGTCGCCTCGCCGTGGATCGCCGCGATCGCGGCCTGCAGCTGGAACGGGCCGATCCGGGTGCTGCTCAGCGCCTTCGTAATGATCTCGATGCCCTCCGCGATGGCCGTTCGGTCCCAGAGGGCGCGGTCCTGCTCGGCGAGCGGCACCAGGCCGCCGTCCGGCCGCGTGCGGGCCGGCCGGCGCGCGTCGGTGAGCAGCATCAACGCCAGCAGTCCGGCGGTTTCGCCGTCGTCCGGGCGGGCCGCGTGCAGCTGCCGGGCCAGGCGGATCGCCTCCCGGGTCAGCTCGACGCGGTGCAGCCGGCTCCCGGAGCTCGCGGTGTGCCCCTCGTTGAAAATCAAATACAGAACCTGACGTACGCCGGTGAGCCGCGCCCCGAGCTCATCGGGGCCCGGCAGGGCGAAACGGGCGCCGCTGTCCCGTATCCGCTGCTTGGCCCGGCTGATCCGCTGGCCGACCGTCGGCTCCGGCACCAGCAGCGCCCGGGCGATCTCGGCCGTGGTCAGGCCACCGACCGCGCGCAACGTGAGGGCCACCTGCGACACCGGGGTGAGCGCCGGATGACAGCACAGGACGAGCAGGGTCAGCTCGTCGTCACCGCGTACGTCCGGAAGCGGATCGGGAGGCAGCAGCTCGCGTTTCCGCCGGGCCGCATCGCTGCGAAGCAGCTCGATGCGGCGTCTTGACGCCACCGTGATCAGCCAGCTCCGCGGATTGTCCGGAACGCCGTCGGCCGGCCACTGCTGAGCGGCGGCGAGCAGCGCCTCCTGAACCGCCTCCTCGCTGGCGTCAAAATCGCCGTAGCGGCGGGTCACGGCCGCGAGGACCTGCGGCGCGGCGGTACGCAGCAGATCCTCCAGCCCGGTCAGAACTCCCACCCGCTCATGTCGAGGACCGGCCGCACCTCCACCTCGGTGTTCGCGGCATCGGGCACCTTGGCCGCCCACGCGATCGCCTCGTCCACGGTCGGACAGTCGACCAGGTAGAAACCGGCCAGATGCTCCTTGACCTCGGCGTACGGTCCGTCGGAGGCGATCGTCTCGCCGCCGCGCACCGAGACCCACCGGGCCAGCGACGGGTCGGCCAGCCCTTCCGCGGCGACCAGCACGCCGGCCTCCTCCATCTCGGCGTTCAGCTTCAGGTGATCGCGGCCGAAGTCCATCCGCTGCTGGTCGGTCATGCGCTCCCAGACCTCCAGAGAACGCGGGTTCGACTGGATGAGGATCAGGTATTTCATGGCTTTCCGCTCCCTCGCTGTTTTCGCTCACCTTTTTCTCTCACCGAACATGTCGAACCAGCGACCGCGACTTCGACGTCCCGGCTGAAGTTTCTCTTCTAGGAGGGCACCGTGCAGGAAATCCGAGAGGTCATCGAGGCCCGCTACGACCGGCTGGCGGCCGGCGACGTGCCCGGCATGCTGGCGTTCTACGCGCCGAAGGTGGTCGAGTTCAACCTGGCACCGCCGCTCGGCGGCTGGACGGACGGCCGCGACCCGGGCCAGCTCTCGGCGTGGCTGACCACGTTCGAGGCGCCGCCGCGCCGCCGCACCACCCGGCTGGAGATCACCGCGTCGGGGGACGTCGCCTTCGCGACCAGCATCGACAGCATGACGGCCACCCCGAAGGGCGGCGACACGCCGTTCACGCTGTGGCACCGGGTGACGCTGGGCCTGAGCCGAGTCGACGGCGAGTGGCTGATCGTCCACGAGCACGCCTCGGTGCCGTTCTACATGGACGGTTCCTTCAAGGCCGCGATCGACTTGGAGCCTTAGGCCGCCCGCCGCGAGGTGGTCTTCCTCGCCGTCGTCGGTGACGGCGGCGAGGACAGCGGATCTGCCGGAGCGTCGGCCGTTGTTCTGCGACGGTTGCCAGGATCAGACGATGCCTCCGGCGCGGGCACTTCAGGCCTAGGGGATGGCTTACACGCGGCGGTAGGACAACCAGACTTCGCGCTCCTGTTCCTGCCTACGAGCGTCGCACCAACGCAACAGGACTGACGCCGGCCCCGGCATCTCGTAATGATCAAGGGCGATCAAGGCGGGCAACGAACGCGCAACCGGTGACGGCGATCATGGGAAGTCTGCGGTCATCAGTGGGCTCGAGAGACGCCGGACAGCAAAACGTCCACCGCACGTTTCCGCAGGTGGACGATGCTCAAAGCCCGGCGAGAGGCTCGGTGGCCAGGGGCGGGGTCGAACCGCCGACCTTCCGATTTTCAGTCGGACGCTCGTACCAACTGAGCTACCTGGCCAGGTAATTTCGTGCGGTCCTGACGGGACTTGAACCCGCGACCTCCGCCTTGACAGGGCGGCGAGCACTCCAACTGCTCCACAGGACCTTGCTATCCAGCTGTCTTGCTATCCAACTGTTCTGCTCGCTGGCAGGTCTACCTACAACCTACCAGTGCCCCCAACGGGATTCGAACCCGTGCTACCGCCTTGAAAGGGCGGCGTCCTGGGCCACTAGACGATGAGGGCAACTCCGTCAGTATTGCATGCCTGCAATGCTGTTCGGCGCTGACCCCAACCGGGCCCCCGCTTGAGGCTTGGAAAGCATACGTGATCGACCGGCCGCGCTTCAAATCGGTATCCCGTTTTCGTTCGTGGGGCTGTGACCTGCTGAAACGGCGGTGGCGATGACTTCGGTGGCTTCGGTGAGGGTGGTGAGCCGTGATACGCCCGGTGGGAGTTCCATGGGCCAGCCGGGGCCGGCGGCGCCGATCAGCAGCGGGGGGCGGGGCATCGCGACGGCTTGGGTCAGCTGGTTGGTGTTGCCGGTGGCCGGGGTTTGGGACCAGAGGACGACTACGTCGGGGCCGGTTCGGCTGATCGCGTCGGCGAGGGCGGCCGGTGGGACTCGGGCGCCCAGGAAGCGGCTGGGCAGGCCGGCCTCGGCCAGGGCGGCCGCGAGGGCTTCGAGGGGCAGGGTGTGTTGTTCCTCGTCGGCCGCGGCGAGGAGGACGCGTGGCAGGACCGTGCTGCCGGGCCGGCGGACCGTGCCGAGAGCCTCGGTGACGCAGCGGGAGATGAGGTGTTCGACTTCGACGAAGCGGCGGGTGGCCTGGTAGCGGTCGCCGATCCCGATGAGTACGGGCATGATCACCTGGTTCCAGGCGCCGACGACGCCGTGTTCGCCGATGACCATGTCGAGGATCTCGCGCATGGCGGACCCGTCCAGTTGCATGGCCGCTCGGGCGACGCCGCGCGCGGCCGGGGCCGCCTGCGGGCCGAGCGCGATTACCTGCCCACCCCCCTGCCGGGCCGGCACATGAAAGGAGTCAGACGGCGAAACAGAAGGCAACGGGCCACGACGCGCCCACTCAGCCGCCTCGGCCGGGGCCACTCCCTGCGCGGTCAGTCGCCGCATCACCTGCAGCCGGTCGAGGTCCTGGGCGGTGTATCGGCGGTGATGCCCGGGTACGTGCTCGCTCGGCCCCAGGCCGTACCTCTGATGCCAAGTCCGCAGGGTGGTGACCGCGACGCCGAGCCGTCGGGCGACCGCCCCGGCGGTCAGCCCGTCATCCGTCACCTGACCCCTCCGGATGGAACGACGCAGGAGGAGAAAACGAGGACATGAGCCGGCCGGTCACACCGGCCAGCCAGGGAGCGTACGCCCGTGCATCCGCCCCCAGATCCGCGAGCAGATCGCCGACCGCGACCCACCGCACGTCTGCCACCTCCTCCGGATCGGGCCGCGGCACCGCCCCGGAGGGCAGATCTCCGATCAGAACGTGGTCGTACTCGTATTCGACCCGCCCGGTCTCGGGGTCCTCCGCGTAATAGGCATAGACGCCGACGGAGGCGAGCACGACGCCTTCGATTCCGACCTCTTCGGCCACGCGTCGAGCGGCCGCGACGGCCAGGTCCTCTCCCGGCGCCGGATGCCCGCACGCGGTGTTGGCCCACCGCAACGGAAAGCGGGTCTTCGCCGCCGCCCGCTGCTGCAGCAGCACCCGCCCGGAAGGGTCGCGAACGAAGACGGAAAAGGCGCGGTGCAGTTGTCCGGGCGCGGTATGCGCCTCGGACACCGTCGTCGCGCCGATCGGAGTCCCGGAGGAGTCGACCAGCTCGACCAGATGCTCTTCACGAGCGGCAGCGGAACCAGCGGCAGCGGAACCAGCGGCAGCGGAACCAGCGGAAGCGGAACCAGCGGAAGCCGAACCAGCGGCACCTGACTGAGTCACGACGTGATCCGAGCGGCCGCGAGCTTGCCCGATATGAGGACCATCGGCACTCCGACGCCGGGCTGAGTGCCCGATCCGGTGAACACCACGTTCTCCAAGGTGGGATGAAGGTTGCCCGGGCGGAACGGCCCGGTCTGACGGAAGGTGTGTGCGGCCGCGAACGGCGTGCCGGCGGCCATGCCCTGGGCCGCCCAGTCGTCCGGGGTGATGACCCGCAGGATCTCGATGCCGTCGCCGAAACCGACGTAACCACGCTCTTCCAGGGTGCGGATCAGCGAGTCGGCGTAGCGGCCGGAAAGGGACGACCAATCCATCGGACCGGCGTCGAGGTTGGGGGCCGGCGCAAGCACGTAATAAGTGTGCTTGCCGGACGGCGCGACCGACGAATCGGTCCGGCTCGGATTGGTGACCAGCAGCGACGGGTCACTCATCAGCAACCCGCGGCGGATCACCTCGTCGAACGTTCCGCGCCACGCTGAACCGAAGTGAATGTTGTGGTGCGCGATCTTCCCGTACGCCTGACCGGAGCCGACATGAAGCACCACGCAGGAGGGCGAATAGCGCAGCCGGCGTGGGGCGGATCTCAGCAGATCGCGGTAGGCGATGGGCAGATCCGGGTTGAGCACCACGACGTCGGCCGGGATCCGGGATCCGCCGGCGGTCTGCACCGCGACCGCTCGCCCGGCCGAGGTCTCGACCCTGGTCACGGTCGTGTCGTAGTGGATCGTGACGCCGTGCTTTTCGGCCGCACCGGCCAGCGCCCGGGGCACGGCGTGCATGCCGCCGGCCGGGAAATAGACGCCGGCCACCGAGTCGAGATAGGCGATGACGGCGTAGATGGCCAGCGCGTCCTGCGGGGCCAGCCCGGCGTACATGGCCTGGAAGGAGAAGATGCGCTGGGTGCGCGGATCCCGGAAGAATTCGTTGATCTTCGGCTGAAGGCGGCGGAAGCCGCCCATGCCCAGCAGTTTGAGCAGGTTGAGATTGAGCAGGTCGATCGGGCTGTCGAGATTACGGTCGATGAAGTGGTTGCGCTCGAGCCGCCACAGGTCGCGGGCGAAATCGACGAACCGCAGATAACCGTCGGCCTCGCGGGGGCCGCAGACCCGGGAGATCTCGGCCGCCATCCGCACCGTGTCGGTACGCACATCCAATGTGGAGCCGTCGGGATAATAGGCCCGGTACGCCGGATCGAGCGGCGAGAGCGAAAGCCAGTCGGAGAGTTTCTCGCCGACGGCGGCCAGCGGTTCCTCGATCAGCGACGGCATGGTGAGCACGGTGGGGCCGGTGTCGAACTCGTACCCCTGCAGGCTGAGGCGGCCCGCCCGGCCGCCCGGCCCGGATTCACGCTCGAGCACGGTGACCTGGCGCCCGGCCGCGGCGAGATGCAGTGCGCAGGCCAGGCCGGCCAGGCCGGCGCCGACCACGACCACCCGCTCGGTGGGTCCGGCAACGGTTCGCATGCCCGCCATCATGCCGGGCGATTCGTGGCGCTGACGGCCAGCGCGGTCAGCGCTTCGAAGGCAGCCGGCTGAATGGGCGCTCCGGCGAGCGCGTCGACGCCCTCGGCGACCCGTTCGCGAATCATCTGCTCGAGGCGCTCCGGTGCGCCGGTCGCGGCGATCGCCGAAGCCAGGCGGGGCCCGCCGGAGCCGTCGGCGGGGATGACGCCTCCGGCGGGGTCGATCGCCAACTCGGCCCGCTGGGCCGCAGTGGCGAGTTGGTGGGCCAGCATGAGCAGCGCGGTCGGCTTACCCGTCCGCAGGTCGTCGCCGGCCGATTTGCCGGTGACGGCCGGGTCGCCGTACGTGCCGAGCAGATCGTCACGCAGCTGGAACGCTTCGCCGACCGCGCGTCCGTAGCGGTCGAACGCGTCGCCGACCGAGGGCAGCGTGACGCCCGCCAGGGCGAGCCCGAGCTGCAGCGGCCGCTGCACGGTGTAGCTGGCCGTCTTGTACCGGGCGACCAGCAGCGCGCGCTCGACCGACCAGGTCTCGGGCGCGGTCTCGCCGAGCACGTCGAGGTATTGCCCGGCGACCGCTTCGACCCGCATGCGGTCATAGCAGGCGCGGACCGTGAACAGCGTGGCGCTGGGCAGCGGCGTGCGGGCGATCAGCTGGTCGGCCCAGACCAGGCAGAGGTCGCCGACGAGAATCGCCGCCGTGTTGCCGAACCGATCGGGATCGCCGAGGCGCCCGGCCCGGGCGTGCTGGGCGGCGAAGAGCCGGCGCGCGGTCGGCCGGCCCCGGCGCGTGTCCGAATCGTCCATCACGTCGTCGTGGACCAGGGCGAACGTGTGCAGCATCTCGAGGGCGGCGAGCGCCGGCAGCACATCGTCGAGGGGCGCGCCCGGGCGGCACACCGAGCGCCAGCCCCAGTACGCGAAGGTCGGCCGCAGCCGTTTGCCACCGGCGAGCACCAGGTCACGGGTCGTGCGTGCGAAGCCGCCGAGTGCCGGGTCGACCGCGTCGAGGGCGATGATCTGGTCGGTCAGGAAGTCGGCCAGGGTGCCCTCGACCGCGTCGATCAGGCGGCCCGTGGTCGCGGTGCCGGCTTGGCGGGGGATCCCGTGCCGGTTTTCCTCGAGCGTGTGATTGGCCACGAGCAACACCGTACCCTAGGTTTTGAAGTTGCGTCGATTTGTGCGTCGATTTTCGGAGGGCCAATGGACCTGAGCGCCGCCTACGAGCGCTGCCGTGACCTGCATCGCCGGCACGGCCGCACCTACTACCTGGCCACCCGGCTGCTGCCGGCCTGGAAGCGACGGCACGTACACGCGCTCTACGGCTTCACCCGCTATGCCGACGAGATCGTCGACAACTTCCCCCCGAGGGAGCGTGCGGCCCGGCTGACCGAGTGGTCGTCGCACTTCATGGCCGGTCTGCGGGGCGAACCGATCGACGATCCGCTGCTGCCGGCCGTGCTGCACACGATCGCGGTCTTCGACCTCGATCTTGACGACTTCGACAAGTTCCTGCACAGCATGGCGATGGATCTCACGGTCACGCGCTACGCGACCTACGACGAACTGCTCGGCTACATGGAGGGGTCGGCGGCCGTGATCGGCACCATGATGCTGCCGATCCTCGGCTCCTCCGACCCCGCCGCGGCCCGCGAACCGGCCCGCCAGCTCGGATTCGCCTTCCAGCTCACCAACTTCATCCGCGACGTGGCGGAGGACTTCGAGCGCGGCCGGATCTATCTCCCACTGTCCGATTTGGCCGCCTTCCGGCTGACGCCTTCGGACTTCGCCCTCCAGAGCCCAAAGATCAAGAACCTAATTGCGTACGAGGTGAGCCGCGCCCGAGAGCACTACGCCGCGGCCGCCCCCGGCATCACGATGCTCGAACCCGCGTCCCAGGCCTGCATGCGCACCGCGTACCTGCTGTACGGCGGCATCCTGGACGAGGTCGAGGCGGCCGGTTACGACGTGTTCGCGCGGCGGGCGACCGTACCGAATCGGCGCCGCGCCGCGGTAGCGGTACGAAGCCTGCTCACCCGGCCCGGCACCCCGGTAGCGGCGTGACGAAGACCGCCGTCGTCCTCTTCACCCGTGACCTGCGCGTGCACGACCACCCGGCGCTCGCCGCGGCCTGCGCCAACGCTTCGCACGTGGTCCCGCTGTACGTGCTCGACCCGTCGCTGGCCGACATCTCACCCAACCGCTCGCGCTTCCTCCACCAGAGCCTGGCCGACCTGCGTGCCGCGCTGCGCGACCGCGGCGCCGACCTGGTGATCCGCTCCGGCGACCCGGTCGCCGAAACGATCAAGCTGGCTCGGGACGTCTCGGCCGAGGGCATCGGGCTGTCGGCCGACGTCAGCCTCTACGCCCGGCGTCGCGAACAGCGGCTGAAGGACGAGTGCGAACGGCACCGCATCGCGCTCAAGCTCTTCCCCGGCCTCACGGTCGTCGACCCGGGTTCGGTGACCCCGGGCGGCGGCGGTTCGGCCTACCGCGTCTTCTCGCCCTATCACCGTGCCTGGCTGGCCGCCACATGGCGCGACGAGGTGGCCACCCCGGACCGGGTCACGCTGCCGCCCGGCGTCTCGGGCGGCGAGCTTCCGGCGCTGCCGGACGGTGAATCCCCCGACGCCGCCGACGGCGGCGAAACCGAGGGACGGCGCCGGCTGAGTGCGTGGCAACGGCACATCGACGGGTACGCGGACCGGCACGACGACATGGCCGCCGACGGGACGAGCCGGTTCAGCCCGTACCTCCGTTGGGGTTGCCTCTCGCCGCTCTCCGTGGCCAACGCTGCCGAAGGCAGCGATGCCTTCGTCCGTCAGCTCTGCTGGCGGGATTTCTACTACCAGGTCGCGCTCGACTTCCCCCACCTGTCGACCCACGCCTACCGCTCGTCCGGCGATCTGACCTGGCGCGACGATTCCTCGGCCCTTCAGCACTGGCAGGACGGGCTGACCGGGGTGCCGGTCGTCGACGCCGGGATGCGGCAGTTACGGGCCGAGGGCTGGATGCACAACCGGGCCCGGCTGATCACCGCCGCGTTCCTGACCAAGCACCTCGGCATCGACTGGCGACACGGCGTGCAGTGGTTCTTCGGCCGGCTGCTCGACGGCGACGTGCCGAACAATTCGGGCAACTGGCAGTGGGTAGCCGGGACGGGCAACGACAGCCGCCCCTATCGCCGCTTCAATCCGATCCGGCAGGCGCAGCGCTTCGACCCCGACGGCGTGTACGTTCGGCGCTACATACCCGAGCTCAAGTCAATCGAGGGCGGCACCGTCCACATGCCGTGGAAGCTGCCGCACAAGCTCGATTACCCGGGCCCGCTGGAGTCCCACCGCGACGAGGCGGTGTGGCTGCGGCCCTGATCCCCGCCCGGTACGCCCGGGCGGGTTTCGGTGGGGTCCGTCGGCCCGGTTGCGTCCGTCAATGCGTTTCGGGCCGGCGGGCCCTCTCGGGCACGCCCTCGTTCTCCACGATTCCCCCGTTCGAGCCGAGCTTTGACCGCAGGCGCCATCCCGTGCGGAAGCACATCAGTCGCCCACACGAGTCGGCTCACGTTCCCCTCGTCGAACACCTCAAACGCCGCATGTGACAGCTGATCGGCATCCACGGGCCGCTGACCGGCCGATGTAAGTGGGTCGTTTCGGCTCATCCGTTCCGCCTGTTCGACGCATGTCCAAGTCCGTCAGATCGCGTTGGAACCCGTGCCGCCGGGTAGCCATGGATCGGGGGCCGGCGCACGCACCCAGCCCACCGTCCCGGTCCGATCCGGAGCTACCCCATGAGCTATGACCCGTACGGCCGGCAACGGCCGCCCCAACCGAACTCCAGCTATCCCTATCAGCCACCGGCTCAGACCGCGCCCGTGCCTCCGCAGCGCACCGCTGGCTGGGCCTGGGCTGTTCTGGCGGTCGTCCTGGTTCTGGCCGGCGGCGTCGGCTACTGGGTGTACGACACGAGAATCCGTACCGACTCGGGCCTGGACGCCTGCAAAACGATCCGTGACGGCGGGAAGATCGGTGGCACCAAAGCGTCGAGCGACAACGAGACGATGACCGAGGATCAGTACCGCAAGCTGCGGAAGGTGTTTCAGGACTCCCGCTACGACGACATCAAGGCCGCCGGCACCAAGCTGATGGACGTGGTCTGGCAGGTGTCGCAGCTCGGCCCGGACCCGGGTCTCGAGGCGCTGCCGTACGTGGGGCAGCTGACCAGCGCGGTCACCGACATCCAGGGCGCCTGCGCCAACCACGGCGTGATCGTCAACCTGAACCTCGGCGCCACGCCGAAGCCCACCACGACGTCCTGAAAGCCCGTCACCAGCCGGATCGAAATGGAGGTCCGGATGGGTTGCGCGGCAACGGTGCCGTCGCATCGAGCCCGGCCCTGCCTTCCCGAGCCGCGGGTGAGCCGTCCCGGATGGGGCTTGCCGTAAGGGACTTGTAAGGGGATGGGGACGGGGGATTCAGGCGGTGTCGGGAGGATAGGGGGATGGTCACGCTTGTGCTCGTCGGGTTTGTCGGGGGGCTTATCACCGGCATCTCGCCGTGTGTGCTGCCGGTTCTGCCGGTGGTGTTTCTCTCCTCGGGGGCCACGGGCGGGCATGCGGGCAACGGCCGGCGGCCGCTGCTGGTGGTCCTCGGGCTGACGCTCAGCTTCAGCGTGTTCACGGTGCTGGGGTCGCTGGTGTTGCGGGCCTTGCCGCTGCCGCAGGACATCATTCGGTGGGGCGGCATCGTGATTTTGGTGCTGCTCGGCGTGGGCATGATCGTGCCGCGGGTGGAACAAGTGCTGGAGCGGCCGTTTCAGAGGCTCTCGCCGAAGGCGCCGGAGAAGGATCGGGGCGGGTTTCTGCTCGGGCTCGCCCTGGGGGCCGTCTACGTGCCGTGCGCGGGCCCCGTATTGGCGGCGATCGCGGTGGCCGGGGCGACCGGGCGGTTCGGGGCGTCGACGCTTGCGCTGACCCTGGCGTTCGCAATCGGTACGGCGGTGCCTCTGCTCGTGTTCGCGCTGGCCGGGTGGCGGATCAGCGACCGGATCACGGCATTCCGGACGCGGCAGAAGGGCATCCGGATCGCGTCCGGCGTGGTGGTCGTGGGGCTGGCCGTCGCGCTGACGTTCAACGTGACCGACGCCGTGCAGCGGGCGATTCCGGACTACACCAACGCGCTCAGCGACAAGGTCAACGAGGCCGGCGCGGTCGCGAAGGCGCTCGGCACCGGCGGGGCGACCGGTGCGCTGGCCGACTGTCAGGCCGCCGCCGAGAGTGGGTTGGCGCCGGAACTGGAGGACTGCGGACCGGCGCCGCAGCTGACCGGGGTCAACGGGTGGCTGAACACGCCGGGTGACGTGGCCCCGGCACTGACCGGCAAGGTGGTCCTGGTCGACTTCTGGGCCTACTCGTGCATCAACTGCCAACGGGCTGTCCCGCACGTCGACGCGTGGAGCAAAGCCTATGCGGCCGCTGGGCTGCAGGTTGTCGGCGTGCACACCCCGGAGTACGCCTTCGAGCACGTCCCGGCCAACGTCGCCGCCGGCGTCAAGCGGCTCGGCATCACGTACCCGGTCGCGCTGGACAATGACTACAAGACCTGGGACGCGTTCCACAACGACTCCTGGCCGGCCGACTACCTGATCGACGCCACCGGAAAGATTCGGTACGTCGGTGAGGGTGAGGGCGTCTACACGCAGACCGAGATTCTGATCCGGCGCCTGCTGGCCAGCGCGCATCCGGGCGTGACGCTGCCCGAGGCGACCGACGTTCCCGACCTGACGCCGACGTCGCCGTTGCAGAGCCCGGAAACCTATCTCGGTGCGGGCCGCGCTCAGGCCTATCAGGGCGACACGCCGCTACAGCCCGGAACGGCCACCTTCACCACGCCCGGCAAGCTGGCTGACAACGCGTTCGGGCTGGCCGGCACGTGGGCGGTCACCGCGGAGTCGATCACGTCCAAGCAGAATGCCGTGATCACGCTCAACTACACCGCCGACGACGTCTACCTCGACCTGGGCGGGACCGGCACGGTCACCGTCACCGCGCAGGGCCAGACCCGCACCTACCAGGTCAGCGGCGCTCCGAACATCTACACCGTCGTGCACACCAAGGGCCTCGACTCGGGCACCCTCAAAGCGAGCCTGTCACCCGGCTTGAGCGCCTACTCGTTCACCTTCGGATAAGAGACAAGTTCACCTTCGGACAAGAGATGCGGGAGAGGCGATTGCGAGGACGGTGGACACCAGCCCTGTCCACCATCGCGTCCTCGCAACCGCCTCCCGTCCCTCTTCCGCGAGGGTTCAGAATCGGTTGCGGCCCGACCCGGCTGAGTATTTCCGGGGACCGACAATGATTGGCTGTGATCATGAGCGAGATCGAAGAGGTCGACGTCATCGTCCTCGGCATGGGCGTGGGCGGTGAGGAGGTCGCGGGCCGCCTGGCCGCGGCCGGCCTGAACGTCATCGGCATCGACAACACGCTGGTCGGCGGCGAATGCCCATACTGGGGGTGCATTCCAACCAAGATCATGGTGCGGGCCGCCGGGGCGCTCGAGGAGGCACGGCGGATTCCCGGCCTGGCCGGTGCCTCGACCGTCACGCCGGACTGGTCGCCAGTCGCCAAGCGCATCCGCGACGAGGCCACCGACAACTGGAACGACAAGGTCGCGGTCGACCGGTTCGAGGGCAAGGGCGGAAGGTTCGTGCGGGGCACGGGCGAGATCGTCGGCGCCGGCACGGTGCGGGTCGGCCGGCAGACGTACGCCGCGACGCGCGGCCTGGTCATCGCCACCGGCACCCAGCCCGTGGTGCCCGCGGTGGAAGGTCTCGCCGGCACGCCGTACTGGACAAACCGTGAGGCGGTCGAAGCCGCCGCCCTCCCGAAGTCTCTTCTGGTGCTCGGTGGCGGAGCGATCGGCTGTGAGTTCGCCCAGGTCTTCGCCCGCTTCGGGGTGTCCGTGACGATCATCGAGGGCAGCGGGCGGGTGCTCGCGCCGGAGGAGCCGGAGTCGTCCGAGGCCGCCGCGAAGTCGCTGCGGGCCGACGGCGTACGGATTCTGAGCGGCGTCCGTGCCGCCCAGGTCTCCCACGACGGCGCCGAATTCGATGTGGGCCTTTCCGACGGATCGCGTGTGACCGGGGAGAAGCTCCTGGTGGCGACCGGTCGGGCGGCGAGGCTCGAAGGCGTGGAAAAGCTGGGACTCGACCCGGCCGCGCGTTTCATCAAAACCGACGAATGGATGCGCGCGGCCGACAAGGTATGGGCGGTGGGCGACGTCACCGGCAACGGGGTATTCACCCACATGGCGTTCTATGAGGCCGACGTCGCGGTCCGCGACATTCTCGGACTGGGCGGACCGGGCGCCGACTATCGGGCCAAGCCGCGGGTCACCTTCATCGACCCCGAGATCGGCGCGGTCGGCATGACCGAGAAGCAGGCGCGCGACGCCGGCATCGACGTGCGGGTCAGTTACCTGCCATTGAGCTCGACTACTCGTGGATGGATTCACGGCCCGGGCGGCGACGGCTTCATCAAGCTGATTGCCGACGCTTCTCAGAACGTGCTCATCGGTGCCACCACGGCCGGCCCGGCCGGCGGCGAGATGATCGGCGCGATGTCGGTCGCCGTGCATGCCGCCGTTCCGATCGAGACGCTGCGCAGCACGATCTGGGCCTACCCGACGTTCCACCGAGGATTCGGGCAGGCGCTCAGCGAACTCTAAAGAGCCATCGCGGCAACAACCACAGTCCCGGACGGTCCGGACTCGATCCGCACGTCGGCCAGCCGTCGCGCTATCCACAGTCCGCGGCCGCCGGGGCGTCGCGTCTCCGGTTCCGCCACCAGAGCCGACATACCCGGCCCGCAGTCGCTCACGCGGCAGACGATTCGCCCGCTCTCGCGCCACATCCGCAGACGCCCGAACCCGCCACCGTGCCGGATCACGTTCGTCGCCAGCTCGTGCGCCACGAGCACGGCGTCATCGCGTACCTGCGCGGCGTCATCGTGTACCTGCGCGGCGTCATCGCGTACCTGCGCCGCCCCGAGCCTGTTGATCCAGGCCGTGACCTTCGCACGCAGCCCTTCGAGGCCGGCCAGCGAGATCGTCATCTCGAGGACCCGCCGTGCGGAATCGGTCTGCTCGTGGCCAGGCGTCCGATGCTGGCTCCTCGCCATGATCGCCGCTCCCCTCGGTCGCCCCGCTCCCGGCTTCTCCGTGCCCGGATCTTCATCTGTACCCGCGTGTCTTCTGTACCCGCTGGTCTTCTCTAGTACCCGCGTGGGTGAGCCGTCATGCCGCGCGATTCTGCGTCGGCTCGCACCTCTTCGGAGGTTGGCAGCGGACAGTAGTCGTGCGGGGTCGGCAGGTGACCGCCGATCTTTAGGGTTTTCCAGCGCTGGCCTGCGGAGATGCGTGACACTGGTACCCGATTTGGAGCCCGGGGAACGAGCCTGTAATGTTTTCCGAGCCGGCAGGGAAACGGGCGAGCGAGCGGAGAGATCCGCAGCGGCCGTCCTGCCAAATCCTTCGAACTGCGAAACGCGGCGTAGCTGCGTCCCTTGGCTCGGAGGATGACTGGGGCAGAGTGGCACGAACCGGGAGATACCGGTTGACAGGGCCACAAAGACCTAGTAAAGTTGAACGAGTGCCCCGGGGGCCTGGTCGCCGAAAGGTGGTTGGTTTTCCGGTGTGTGGTTGTTCTTTGAGAACTCAACAGGGTGCTTGATAAGCCAGTGCCAATTAGTTTTACCCTGGGCCTTTTTGGAGGCCTTGGATTCCTTTGGCAACTTATGTTGTCGGGACAGTTTTTCAACAGGTTTTTGTTGG
>DASWRZ010000227.1:0-4842 GCA_036402935.1 Actinoplanes sp. | reverse complement strand
TGGCTGGTGTTGCGTTGCGTTGCGTTGCGCTCGCGCGCTGGCGCGCGTTGCGTTTGGCTGGTGTTGCGTTGGGCTCGGGCTGCGTTCGCGCGCTGGCACGCGTTGCGTTTGGCTGGCGTTGCGTTTGGCTGGTGTTGCGTTTGGCTCGGGCTGCGCTCGCTGGCTCGCGTTGCGTCATCCAGGGCGACACCACCCAGCTCGACGGGCTGATCCGGGGCGGTGTCGCCGACGTGCTGGGCAGGCGGGCTCATGGTTACCCATGACGCCTGCTTGGCCGTAAGGAATGAAACGTACGTGAGGCATTACTGACGGGTGTCCATCGAGGTCTGGAGCGCCCGACCGGGTGCGCAGCATGCTCTTGGCGCTCTCGAGGGCCGCCTGGGTGGCGGCCTGCTCGGTCGCGTCGCCGAGCACGGTGTAGTAGACGGTCGCCTCGCGCAGATCGCCGGTGATCCGGGCGTCCGTGACCGTGACCATGCCGAGTCGAGGTCCTTGATCTCTCGCACCAGCGATGCCACCAGCTCACGTACGCGCTCGGCGTGCCGACGCGTCTGGCTCGCGCTGCGCTCGCTGGCGCCTTATGCGGCTGGCGCCTTCACGCGGCTGGCGCCTTCACTTGGCTGGCGCCTTCACGCGGCTGGCGGGCTTCGTGTGGGCTGGCGGGCTTCGTGCGGGCTGGACGAGTGGTCCTAATCGCTGTTAGTGGTCGTAGGCGGTAGGTGACCTGGTCACGGGTTCTCCGGTGGCACGGTTGTGCCAGATCGCTGCGGTCAGGGCGAGTATGCGCTGGGCGACGCGTGCGGGACGCCTTCGATGGTGCGGCGGCCGTGCACGAGGTTGGGTTGGCCTTTCAGCGTGTTGTTGACCGATCCGAGGAGAGTTGGCGGACGGGTTTGACCAGGTGCAGGGCGAGGCGCGGGGTCCGGTTGCGGTAATGAAGGGCGCAGCAATCGGATCCTGCGGTCGGCCGGCCGGCGGTCGAGTTCGGCCGAGGCGTAGCCCCTTGTCCGTGCTGGTCAGCTTTCCGGGGCCGGTGGCGAACAGGAGCGCGTCGTGGTCGAGCGCGGCGGTCAGGACCTGGCGTTCCTCCTCGTTCGAGGTGACCATGGACCGGACGATCAGGTGCAGGCGCACGCCCCAGAAGAACCGGGAGTGTGAGGCGCAGTAGCAGTAGCCAGGATCGACGCCCACCGCGAAACTCGACCGGGTGGAATCGGTGACGCACACGTCGTCGAACCACAGGTCGGTGTCGGACACGACCAAGCTTCGACAACGGAACCTTCGACAAGCTCCATCTCAGCCGATCAGCGCTGTCACCGACGTCCGTGGGCAGAACACCTAGGCGCTTTCAGCGGGCCGTGGTGCCGCGGGGAAGGCGGGCGCGGGCGGCCTGGTCGCCGTCGAGGGTCCAGCGGAGGAAGTCGATGACCGTCGACTCCATCAGGTCGTAGCCTGTCTGTCCCGGCTGGAGGTAGGTGGCGTGCGAGTTGTGCCGTAGCAGGAGGTAGGCCTTTGGCCATGGCACCCGGTCGAAGGCGACGCGGCTGCGGGCGGCGGGCACGATCGGGTCGGCTGTGCCCTGCAGGAAGAGCATGGTGGCCGGCGGTCCGGCGAAGGCGCCCGGGGCCAGCCAGCCTGCCATGATCACTCCGGCCTTGAGGCTGGGGTCGTGGCCGGCGGTGAAGAGGCCCATCGTGGTGTAGCCGCCGGCCGAGTGGCCGATCGCGGCGATCCGGGTGGTGTCGATGTGGCCGGCCAGCGGGTCGCCCGGCGTCGCGTCGAGCCGGCGCATCTCGGCGAGCACGTAGCGGACGTCGTTGGGCTGGCGCACGATGTCGGAGCGCCGGAAGTCGGTCGCGTACTGGCTGGTGTGGGGGAAGTTCGGGGCGACGACTACGAAGCCGGCCGCGGCCCAGCCGGAGAGCGCCGCCTGGTAGCGCTCCGGTGAGCCCTTGAGCCCGTGGCTGAAGACCACCAGCGGGAAGCGTCCGGCGGCGGGCTGCTCGACCGGCGATCCGGCTCCGGCCAGGGTCCACGGTTGGGCCGGATAGAAGACGAGTGTGGGCAATGGGCGTACGGAACCTCGGTTGAGATGCAGAATGCGCAGGCCGACCGGAAAGGCCGTGGGCGTCGTCGCCGCGGGTCTCTCCGCCGGTGGGGGCAGTGGCTGGGGCGGGCCCGAGCAGGCGGCGAGCGCCAGGAGCATGGCCAGTGCCGCACCGATTCGCCGCCGCTTCGCCATGATGAGACGCTACGGCCGAACACTCCCACGAATGGGTGAATTCACCGTACCGGGCGCGTTTGCGCTGGTAGGCGCCGTGGTCGATGTGCTCTTTCGTGCATACCTTCGCTATGGTCGTGCCCATGTCTGACAACCGCGTCGACCCGAGTGGCAACACCGAGGCCTTCCGCGCCTTCACCGACAGCACCTCGCCGGAATCCCCGGCCGCGTCCAAGACCCCGCTGATCGTCGGCGGCATCGTGGTGGCCGTCGTCCTGATCGGCCTCATCGTCTACCTCGTCAGCTAGCTCGGCAGGGCCGCCCGGCACTGGGTGGCGATCTCCAGTTCCTCGTCCGTCGGCACGACGCAGACCGCGATCGGTGTGCCGTCGGGGGAGATGACCCGCTCGGCCCGCCGGTTGCGTTCCGGGTCGACCGCGATGCCCAGGCTTTCCAGTCCGGCCAGCGACGCCGCCCGGACGACCGGGGAGTTCTCGCCCACGCCGGCGGTGAAGGTGATCGCGTCGACCCGGCCGAGCACCGCCAGGTAGGCGCCGACGTATTCGTGGATCCGCCGGCAATAGACGTCGAAGGCAAGAGTCGCCGCCGGGTCGCCGGCCTGCCGCTGCTCCAGCACCACCCGCAGGTCGTTCTCGCCGGTCAGGCCGACGAGGCCGGCGTGCCGGGTCAGCGAGTTCTCGATCTCGTCGAGCGGCAGGCCGGCGACCCGGTGCAGGTGGAAGATCACGGTCGGGTCGAGGTCGCCGCTGCGGGTGCCCATCACCAGGCCACCCTGCGGCGACAGGCCCATCGAGGTGGCCACGCTGCGGCCGCCCTCGACCGCGCAGGCGCTCGCCCCGTTGCCCAGGTGCAGGGTGATCACGTTCGTTTCCTGGACTGGCTTTTGTATCACCGCGGCCGTGCGCCGGGCGACGTACGCGTGGGAGGTGCCGTGGAAGCCGTAGCGCCGGATCTGCCAGCGCTCGGCCAGGCTCCGGTCGATCGCCCAGGTCACGCCCTCGGGCGGGATCGTGGCGTGGAAAGCGGTATCGAAGACCGCCACCTGCGGCACCTCGGGCAGCAGCTTGCGGGCCACCGCGATGCCGCTGAGGGCGGCCGGGTTGTGCAGCGGCGCGAGCGGCACCAGCGCCTCGATCTCGGCCACCACGTCGTCGTCGATCAGGGTCGGGCCGGTGAACCGGGGGCCGCCGTGCACGACGCGGTGGCCGACCGCGGCGAGCCCGGCCAGGTCGGTCGACTCCATGATCCGCTGGAGCGCGGCGCGGTGATCGGTCGCGTCGCCGCCCTCCTCGCCGATGCGCTCGATAATGCCCTTGGCCTTGGTGCCGGTGCCGTCGAAGAGCCGGTACTTGACCGAGGACGACCCGGAATTGAGCACCAGCACCCGGCTCATCGGGCCGCCGCCTGGATCGCGGTGATCGCCACTGTGTTCACGATGTCCTTCACCGTCGCGCCGCGCGACAGGTCGTTGACCGGCCGCCGCAGCCCCTGCATGACCGGGCCGACGGCGACCGCGTGCGCCGACCGCTGGACCGCCTTGTAGGTGTTGTTGCCCGTGTTGAGATCGGGAAACACGAAGACCGTTGCGTTGCCCGCGACCGCGCTCTCCGGCAGCTTGGTCGCCGCGACCGCCGGGTCGATCGCCGCGTCGTACTGGATCGGGCCCTCGACCGGCAGGCCGGGCCGACGATCCCGGACCAGCGCGGTGGCCGCCGCGACCTTCTCGACGTCGGCGCCCGAGCCCGAGCTGCCGGTCGAATAGGAGAGCATGGCCACCCGCGGTTCGAGCCCGAACGCGGCCGCGGTCTCGGCCGAGGAGAGTGCGATGTCGGCCAGCTGGGCCGCGTCGGGGTCGGGGTTGACCGCGCAGTCGCCGTAGACCAGCACCCGGTCGGCCAGCAACATGAAGAAGACGCTCGACGCCACCGACAGCCCCGGTACCGTCTTGATGATCTCGAAGGCGGGCCGGATCGTGGCCGCCGTCGTGTGGTCGGCGCCCGACACCATGCCGTCGGCCAGCCCGGCGGCGACCATCATCGTGCCGAAGTAGTTGACGTCGCGGACCACGTCGTACGCCAGATCGAGCGTCACGCCGCGGTGCTTGCGCAGCTCGGCGTAGCGCTCGGCGAAGTCGTCGCGCCACTCGCTGCGGTCCGGGTCGACCAGCCGGGCCGCGCCGATCTCGACGCCCAGCTCGCGGGCCCGCCGGGTGATCTCGGCCGGGTCGCCGAGCAGGGTCAGGTCGGCCACGCCCCGGCGCAGCAGCGTCTCGGTGGCTCGCAGGATGCGCTCTTCGGTGCCCTCCGGCAGCACGAGGTGCCGCCGGTCGGTCCGGGCGCGGTCGATCAGATCGTTCTCGAACATCAGCGGTGTCACCCGGCTCGACCGGGTCACGTCGAGCAGCCGGGTCAGCTCGGCGGTGTCGACGCCGTCCTCGAACGCGCCGAGTGCCGCCTCCACCTTGCGCGGGGTGCCGGTGCCGAGCCGGGCCTCGATCCGCCCGGCGGCGGCGATCGTGTGGTAGCTGTCGGACTCCACGACCAGCATCGCCAGCCCGGTGTTCAGTCGCTCGATCAGCTTCACCGCCCGCTCGTCCGGCC
>DASWRZ010000226.1:0-2813 GCA_036402935.1 Actinoplanes sp. | reverse complement strand
CCGCGCGAGCGCCCGGTCGACAAGCAGCAGCAGGCGGACGAGAAGCACGCCCGGTTCACCGACAAGGAATCGGACTTCTTCAGCTACCTCAACCTGTGGCGCTATCTGCGGGAAAAGCAGCAGGAGCTCTCGGGCAACCAGTTCCGCCGGCTGTGCCGCTCGGAGTTCCTCAACTACCTGCGCGTACGCGAGTGGCAGGACATCTACTCACAGTTGCGGCAGGTCATCCGTACGCTCGGTTTGACCTTGGCCGAGGACCGGGAGGAAGTCGCCGACGGCCCGCACGTGCACACCGCTCTGCTCTCCGGTCTTCTCAGCCATATCGGTCTCAAAGAGACCGACAAGCGTGAATACCTGGGTGCCCGCGGGGCCAAGTTCGCGATCTTCCCCGGTTCGGCGCTGTTCAAGAAGCAGCCGCGCTGGGTGATGTCGGCCGAGCTGGTCGAGACGAGCCGGCTGTGGGGCCGCGTCAACGCCCGCATCGAACCCGAGTGGGCCGAGAAACTGGCCCCCCACCTGGTCAAACACAGCTACTCCGAGCCGCACTGGGAAAAGAAGCAGGGCGCGGTCATGGCGTACGAGAAGGTGACCCTGTACGGGCTGCCGATCGTGCCCCGGCGCCGCGTCGGCTACGCCAAGATCGACCCGGCCCTGTGCCGTGAGCTGTTCATCCGGCACGCGCTCGTCGAGGGTGACTGGGAGACCCACCACAAGTTCTTCGACGAGAACCGCAAGCTGCTCGAACGCATCGAGGAGATCGAGAACCGGGCCCGGCGCCGCGACATCCTGGTCGACGACGAGACGGTGTACGCGCTCTACGACGCCCGCATCCCGGCCGACGTGGTGTCGTCCCGCCACTTCGACGCGTGGTGGAAGAAGGCCCGGCGCACCGACCCCGACCTGCTCACCTTCACCCGCGACCTGCTGGTCAACGCGGGCCGCGACGGGGTCGACCCCAACGCCTACCCCGACGCGTGGCTGGCCGGCGGCGTACGCCTGCCGCTGAGCTACTCGTTCGAGCCCAACAGCAAGTCCGACGGCGTGACCGTGCAGGTGCCGGTGGCGCTGCTCAACAAGCTCGACCCGGAGGACTTCGGCTGGTCGGTGCCGGGCTTCCGGCGCGAGGTCGTGGTCGCCCTGATCCGGGGCCTGCCCAAGGCGCTGCGCACCAACTTCGTGCCGGTGCCGGACTGGGCCGAGGCGGTCCTCGACCGCATCCCGGCCCGCCGCGGGCCGCTGCCCGACGCGGTCGGCAACGAGCTTCGACGCCTGACCGGCACGGTCGTGCCCCGCGACGCGTGGAACCTGGCCCAGGTGCCCGACCACCTACGAATGAATTTCCGGGTCGTCGACGAGCACGGCGCGGTCGTCGGCGAAGGCCGGGACCTCTCCGTTCTGCAGAAACAGCTCGCCCCCAAGGTCCAGCAGACGATCTCGGCCGCCGCCGGCAACCTCGAGCGCCGCGGCATCACGACCAACGACTTCGGCGCGATCCCGCGCCGGGTCGCGCAGGTACGCGGTGGCTACGAGGTCAACGTCTACCCGGCCCTGATCGACGAGGGCTCCTCAGTGGCGATCCGGGTCTTCGAGGACGAGCCCTCGCAACGGCTCGCGATGATCGCCGGCACCCGCCGGCTGCTGCTGCTCACGCTGCCGCCGGCCGCCCGCTACCTGCAGGGGCGGATGGACAACCGGGCCAAGCTCGAGCTGTCGCGCGCCAACCCGTACCGCTCGATCGCCGACCTGCTCGACGACTGCGCCGGGGCGGCGATCGACCAGCTGGTCACCGACGCGGGCGGGCCGGTGTGGTCGTCGGTCGAGTTCGCGTCGCTGCGCGACAACGTACGCCAGGACCTGGTCGACGCGACCGAGGGCGTGGTGACCGAGGTGCAGGCGGTGCTGGCGTCCTCGTACGAGGTGGACCAGCGCATTCGTTCCCTGCGCGACCCGGCCGTCGTGCCGGCCCTGGCCGACATCCGGCAGCAGCTCAAGGGCCTCGTGCACACCGGCTTCGTGACCGAGACCGGATGGAAGCAGCTGCACCACCTGCCCCGCTACCTGCGCGGCATCCTCTACCGCCTCGACCGTCTCGGCGGCAACCTGGCCCGCGACCGGCAGCTGATGGCCCAGATCCACGAGATCGAGGCCGAATACCGCGAGCTGCGCGCCGACCTGCCGGCGGGCGGGCCGGCCGACCCGGGCCTGAGGGAAATCCGGTGGATGATCGAGGAACTGAGGATCAACTTCTTCGCCCAGACGCTCGGCACCGCCTACCCCGTTTCCGACAAACGGATCTACAAGGCGATGGACCAGCTGCCCGTGTAGCGGCTCCGTAGGCACTCGGGTGCCGTTCGGTTACCCCACTGTCGGGCGGGTCCGGCAGGCCCTAGCGTTCTCGCCATGACGAACGAATTCCTCGCTTTCGCCCCGCTTCAGCCCGCTGCGGCCGCCGGCCCGATCATGGACTCCGACGCTGTCCTCCTGGACTCCGACGCTGTGCTGCTGGACGAGATGATGGCGCGGGTCGGCGTCGACGGCCTGATCGCCGCAATCTCCGACCCGGCCGTCCTGGCCCAGGTCGACCAGCACGCCGCGGCGATCCGCGACGCCCTCGCCGACGCCGGCCGCCGAGCCGACGCATCCGGACTGGCGGCGTACGCGAAGTCCATCGCCTTCGCGGCCCGGCGCGCGGGCCGCCCGCTGCCGTCACCGGGCGCGGCCCCGATCTGCGGCCCCGGCTGGATGGCCGCCGACTGGCACCACATGCGCCTGGTCGCCGTCTGCGCGATCGCCGACGCGAACGGCATTCTTTA
>DASWRZ010000225.1:0-16941 GCA_036402935.1 Actinoplanes sp. | reverse complement strand
GATCGTGGTCGGCATCGCCTGGCTGGTCGTGTATTACCTGTCCAGTCAGCAATACCCGGTGGCGGCCTGGAGCTATTGGAACCTGGCGGTCGGTTTCGGCTGCATGGTGGCTTCGCTCGGCATCCTGTCGCGCTGGCGTTAGGCATTTCGCCTGCTGGCGGCGGGTAAGGTGATCGACGTCTGATTCGCGCGCACCCCGGCTATGGCGTGGGGTGCGCGCTCTCTTGACCGGCGCCTCCTGGCCGTCTATTACTCATGGGTAACATGGTGGCCGATCGAGGAGGTTCAGACGCATGGGCACCGCGCAGATCGTCGCCACCGTCCTGACGGGCGTCGTCACCGTCACCGCGATCGTGCTCGCCGTGCGCGCGGTTCTCACCATCACCTCGGTGATCCGGCAGGGCAAGCCCGATCCGGCGCGCTTCGAGGCCAAGGGAACGCGCACGACGACCATGCTCCGGGAGACCGTCGGTCACACCCGGATGCTCAAGTGGAGCGCGATCGGCGCCGCCCACTGGTTCGTGATGGTCTCGTTCATGATCCTGTTCCTGCTGGTGCTCGAGGCCTACTTCGAGGTCGTGAACCCGGAGAACAGCCTGCCGATCATCGGCGGCTGGATCGTGTACGGGTTCGTCACGGAGTGGATCGGCATCCTGGGCCTGATCGGCATCGTCTACCTGATCTACCGGCGGCAGCGCGACAAGCCCGGGCGCTCGTCGAAGAGCAGATTCCTCGGCTCGACGATGTGGCAGGGCTACTTCGTCGAGGCCGTGATCATCGGAGTGCTGATCTGCGGTTTCCTCATCCGCGGGTTCAAGGTCGCCAACGGCACCTTCGAGTTTCCGACCTGGGCCACCCCGCTGTCGCACGCGGTCGGCTCCGCGCTGCCGGCCGCCCATGACGGGCCGACCTGGGTCGGGCTGGTCAAGCTGCTCATCTCGATGGGCTGGCTGATCACGATCGGGCTCAACCCGACGATGGGTGTGGCCTGGCACCGGTTCCTGGCGTTCTTCAACATTTTCTTCAAGCGCAGTCCGGAGAAGCCGGCGGGTTCGGGTCTGGGTGCGTTGCGGCCGATGATGAGCGGGGGCAAGCCGCTCGATTTCGAGGAGGCCGATCCGGAGAAGGACCAGTTCGGCGTCGCCCAGGTGGAGCAGTTCACCTGGAAGGGTCTGCTCGACTTCTCCACGTGCACCGAGTGCGGCCGCTGTCAGTCGCAGTGCCCGGCGTGGAACACGGCCAAGCCGCTGTCACCCAAGCTTCTGGTCCTGTCGTTGCGCGATCACGCGTACGCGAAAGCGCCGTATCTGCTGGCCGGCGGCGGGAAAGATCTGACCGGTGAGGAGCAGGCCACCGAGGCCCAGCTCGCGCACCTGGACGTCCTCGCGCTGGCCGAGGGCAACCGCCCGCTGATCGGCACCGAGGACGAGCAGGGCGTGATCGATCCGGATGTGCTGTGGTCGTGTACTACCTGCGGGGCGTGTGTCGAGCAGTGCCCGGTCGATATCGAGCACGTCGATCACATCGTGGACATGCGCCGCTATCAGGTGCTGATCGAGTCGAGCTTCCCGTCCGAGGCCGGCGTGATGCTGCGCAACCTGGAGAACAAGGGCAATCCGTGGGGGGCGCCGCAGAACACCCGCGAGGACTGGACCAAGGGCCTGGACTTCGAGGTCAAGCGGGCCGGCGAGGCCGATTTCGAGTACCTGTTCTGGGTCGGTTGTGCGGGCGCGTTCGAGGACCGGGCGAAGAAGACGACCCGGGCGGTCGCGACGCTGCTGCACCAGGCCGGCGTCGACTTCGCGATCCTGGGCGAGGGGGAGACGTGTACCGGGGATCCGGCCCGGCGGATCGGCAACGAGTTCGTGTTCCAGATGCTGGCCCAGCAGAACGTCGAGACGCTGCAAGAGGCCAACGTCAAGAAGATCGTCGCGACCTGTCCCCACTGCTTCAACACCCTCGGCAATGAGTACGAGCAGTTGGGGCTGAAGGTCGAGGTCGTGCACCACACCCAGTTGCTGGCCCATCTGGTGGCGACCGGGAAGCTGACGCCGGTGCAGAAGATCGACGGTGATCTGACGTATCACGACCCGTGCTATCTGGGCCGGCACAACCGGGTCTTCGACGCGCCCCGCGAGGTGCTCGGTGCCGCGGCCACCGTGGTGGAGATGCCGCGTAACTCCGAACGTTCCTTCTGCTGCGGTGCCGGCGGCGCCCGTATGTGGATGGAGGAGAAGATCGGCAAGCGGATCAACATCGAGCGCACCGAGGAGGCGCTGGCCACCGGGGCCAAGACGGTCGCGGTCGGCTGCCCGTTCTGCTACACGATGCTCGGCGACGGTGTGACGGCCAAGGGCGAGCAGGACAACGTCGAGGTCGTCGACGTCGCCACGGTGCTGCTCAGATCGCTGAAGCAGGAGGCTTAGGAGTTGGCGCCGGCTCCCGTGGTCGTCGCCGCGACGATCGCGATCAGGATGGCGGCCTGAATCTCCTCGATCGTGGCCTGCACCGCCTTGGCCGCCCACTCACCCTGGCTGATCTCCTGGAGCCGTGCTTTGACCCGCTTGCGGTCGAGGTCGGCGAAAACCTTGCGATCAAGGTCGGTGGCCGCGACAAGCGCGCACAGCGCGGCCGTACGCGGTTCGACCGCACCGTCCCCGAGAACCGCCGTTCGCATCCGCTCCCGCGCGTCGGTCTCGACGGCCGGCTCGGTGCCCTGGGCAGCCGGGTACCGGGTGCGCGGGAACACCCCGAGCACGCGGTCCTTCTCCATGGTCAGTACGCCGTCGGCGACCAGCTTCTCGAGCACGCGGGGCCGGGTGTCCTTGGCGAACTTCGACACCCAGTAGCCCGGCTTACGGCTTTTCTCCGCGGTACCGATCCGTTCGAGAGCCTGGTCGACGAGTGGCTCACCGGTCGGTGCCGCGCTCAGAACGATCACCCGCTTGTCCACGACGTCGATCCGCGAGGCCATCGCCAGTTCGAGCAGCAGGGCGCCGCCGAGGCCGTTGTCCAGGTGCATGCCGTCGGTCAGCGGGGTGCCGTCGTCGGCGTACGCGAGAAGCAGGAACTCTTCGGCAAGGCTCATGGACATGACCGTATCGGGTTGGTTGCCCGACCCGTGTTCACTCGTGTCCATACGCGGTCCGGCAGAATGAGGGCCGAGGTGAACCGATCATGGCCGGCATAGTGCTGACCGCGGTGCTCCCGTTGACGGCGTTCGTGCTGCTTACGGTGGGCAACGCGTTCTTCGTGGCGGCCGAGTTCGGCCTGGTGACGGTCGACCGGTCGGAGATCGACATCAGGGCCGAGGCGGGTGACCGCCGGGCCCGCCGGGTGCGCCACGCCCTGCGCGAGCTCTCGTTCCAGCTCTCCGGCACCCAGCTCGGCATCACGCTGATGACCCTGCTCACCGGCTATCTGGCCGAGCCCGCGCTCTCCAAGCTCTTCGACCCGCTGGTGCGGCCGGTGGCCGGCGACGCGACCGACGGCGCCACGCACGCGCTCGCGCTGATCGCGGCGACGCTGTTCTCGATGCTCTTCGGCGAGCTGGTGCCGAAGAACGCGGCGCTGGCCCGGCCGATGCGGGTCGCGCTGGCCACCGCGGCCCCTCTGCGTACGTTCTCCCGCACCTTCCGCTGGCTGATCGGCGTGCTCAACGGCACCGCCAACTGGCTGGTCCGCCGGATCGGGGTCGAGCCGCAGGAGGAACTGGCCAGCGCCCGCTCGCCGGAGGAGCTGGGCCTGCTGGCCGCGATCAGCGCCCGGGCCGGTGCACTGCCGACCGAGACCGCCACCCTGCTGCGCCGCACGATCCGCTTCGGCGAGAAGCGCGCGGCCAAGGCGATGACCCCGCGGGTCGACGTGGTCGGGCTGAAGAACGCGGCCAGCGTGGCCGACCTGATCGCGGTCGCCCGCGAGAGCGGGCACACCCGCTTCCCGGTCTACGAAAACACGATCGACCTGGTCACCGGCGTGGCCGGGGTGCCCGACGCCCTCGGCATCCCGCCTCAGCGCCGGGCCGGCACGCCGGTCTCGGCGATCGCCAAGGAGCCGGTGTACGTGCCGGAGAGCCTCAGCCTCGACAAGGTGCTGGCCGCGCTGCGGGCCGCCGACGCCGACCTGGCGATCGTGGTCGACGAGTACGGCGGTACCGACGGCGTGGTCACGGTCGAGGACCTGATCGAGGAGCTGGTCGGCGAGATCACCGACGAGTACGACATGGTCGTCGACGAGATCGGCACGACCGAGCTGACCGCGCCCAGCGGCGAGAAGACATACCTCGTCGACGGCCTGCTGCGGGAGGACGAACTGGCCGAGCAGACCGGTTTCGCGCTGCCCGAGGGCCCGTACGAGACGTTGGCCGGCTTCCTGCTGTCGCGGCTCGGCCACATCCCGGTGGTCGGCGAGTCGCTGGCCGTCAACGGGTGGGAGTTCACCGTGATGGAGGTCGACCGCCACCGCATCGAGCAGGTGCGGATGGTCGCGCCGCCCCCGGAGCCGGCCGATGACTAAGGTCCTGGTCACGCTCCTGCTGCTGATCGGCAACGGGCTCTTCGTGGGTGGCGAGTTCGCGCTGATCGCGTCGCGGCGGACGGCGATCGAGCCGCTCGCCGCCACCTCGAAGCGGGCCCGCTGGGCGCTGTCGGCCATGAACCAGATCCCGCTCGTGATCGCCGGCTCCCAGCTCGGCGTGACGGTCTGCTCGCTCGGCCTGGGTGCGCTCGCCGAGCCGTCGCTGGCCCACGTGCTGGAGCATCCGTTCCGCGCCGCCCACCTGCCGGAAGACGCGGTGCACCCGGTCGCCTTCGTGCTCGCGCTGGTGATCGTGGTCTTCCTGCACACGGTGCTCGGCGAGATGGTGCCGAAGAACATCACGCTGGCCGGACCGGAGCGGTCCGCGCTCTATCTGGGCCCGTTCATGCTGGCCTTCTGCACGGCGACCAAGCCGCTGCTCAACGCGATGCGCTGGGCCTCCCGCAACGTGCTGCGGATCTGGCAGATCGAGGCGACCGACGCCGTGAAGACCGTCTTCACGGCCGAGGAGCTGGCCGGCATGGTCACCCAGGCCCGCAGCGAGGGCCTGCTCGGCACCGAGCAGTACGCGCGGATCCGCGCGGCGCTCGACCTCAACGACCGGACCGCCGCCGACACCCTGCGACCGTGGTCGAGTGTCACCACCGTGGCCGACGACGTGTCACCGGCGACCATCGAGGGGCTGGCGACCCGCAGCGGGCGGTCCCGCTTCCCGGTCGTGCAGCGGGAGACCCGGCGGGTGCTGGGCTTCGTGCACGTCAAGGACATCCTCGGCTATTCCTCGGCCCAGCGCAGCCGGCCGATTCCGGCCGAGCTGATCCGGCCGCTGGCGGTGATGGCGCCCGACCGCTCGCTGGCCGACCTGCTGCTCGCGATGCGCCGCGATCACCTGCACATCGTGCTGGTCAGCGACGGCCAGAGGCCGCTCGGCGTGATCACCCTCGACGACGTGATCCACGCCGTGGTGGGCGAGCCGGCCCACGTCGCCGCGTCCCCACAGCCAGCTCCGGCGCCGTCCGGAGGCCGCTGAGAGCGCTCTGCCGTTCCGCTCCGGCGCTGTCCGGCAGGGCCACTGAAAGCCGCCCTGCGGTTCCGCTTCGGCGCTGTCCGGCGGGCCGCTGAGAGCCGTCGGCGTGCTCTGGAGGCCACGCTGAAGCGTGGACTGCGCAACGCGTGGCGCGGACTGCGCAACGCGTGGCGCGGACTACGCGAAGCGCGGCCGACTGCCTTTAAGGCGCGGCCGAAACCGGCGCTCCGCCCCCTGATCGCTTCGCCTCCTGGATTCGGGCGTAGACGTGCGTTCGCAGCTCGACGAACCGGGAGTCGGAGCGGGTGGTCAACTGGTCCCGGGTGGCCGGCAGGTCGATGTCGAGGTCTTCGAGCACCCGGGTCGGTGACGCCGAGAGCACGACCACCCGCTGACCGAGATAGACCGCCTCGTCGATGTCGTGGGTGACGAAGAGCAGCGTCACTCCGGAGGCCTGCCAGACCGTGCGGACCAGGTCTTCCAGGTCGGCCCGGGTCTGCGCGTCGACCGCCGCGAACGGCTCGTCCATCAGCAGCACCCGCGGCTGGAAGGCGATCGCCCGGGCGATCGCGACCCGCTGCTGCATGCCGCCGGAGAGCTGCCACGGATAGGCCTTGCCGGCGTCGGCCAGCCCCACGGCGGCCAGCGACTCGGACACCAGCCGGGTGCGTTCGCCGCGAGCCAGGCCCTTCGACTTGAGAGGCAGCTCGACGTTCTCGGCCACCCGCATCCAGGGGAAGAGACTCCGGCCGTACTCCTGGAAGACGATGGCCAGGCCGTCCGGCGGCCCGGTGACCGGCTGCCCGGCCACGCGAACCTCGCCCGAGGTCGGGTTGAGCAGGCCTCCCAGACAGCGCAGCAACGTGGTCTTGCCGCAGCCGGACGGGCCGACGACGCAGACGAACTCGCCGTCCGAAACCGTCAGCGTGATGTCGCGGAGCGCCTCGACCTGGCGGCCGTGGCCGTCGTAGACCTTGCGCAGCGCATTGATCTCCAGCACCGGATCCCCCCCCCTAGTTGCTGCTGCGCTCGGCGGCGCGGGCGCCGTGATACCAGCTCAGAACCCGCCGTTCGACCAGGCGGAAGGCGAGCGCGAGCAGCACGCCGAGCAGGCCGAGGATGAAGACGCCGCTCCACATCTCGGGGATCTGGAAGCCGCGCTGGAACTCGATGACGGTGTACCCGAGTCCGTTGGTGGTGCCGAGCAGCTCGCCGATGACCATCATGATGACGCTGATCGACAGGGCCTGCCGGGCGCCGACGACGATCTGCGGACTGGCCGCCCGCAGAACGAAATTCTGCAGGCGCAGCCGGCCCGAGATGCGGTAGCTGCGGCAGGTGTCGGCCAGCACCTCGTCGACGCCCCGCACGCCCTCGACCGTGTTGAGCAGCACCGGCCAGACCGCGCCGACGACGATGACCAGCACCTTGGTGACGTCGCCGATGCCGGCGACGAGGATCAGGATCGGCACCAGCACCGGCGGCGGGATGGCCCGCAGGAACTCCAGCGTCGGCTCGACCAGGGCCCGCAGCCGTCGATTCGCGCCGATCAGCACGCCGAGCGCCACCCCGATCAGAACGGCGAGAACAAAGCCGACCAGCAGGCGTACGACGCTGGGCAGCGCATCGCCGCGCAACCGGTCGGCCGTCCACGTGGCGGGGAAGACCTCGATGATCTTCCGAAGTGGAGGCTCGTAGAAGCTCTGGCTCCCCGCGCTGGCGAACCACCAGGTCACCAGCAGCACGACCGGCAGCCCGAGGGCGAACCCGACCCGGCCCAAAAAACGGCCCAGAGAACGGCCCAGAGAACGGCCCAGAAAACCGCCCGGAGAACGGCCCGGCACGCGGGTCACAGCGGGAGCTCCCTTCGCACCGAGGGATGCCAGGCCAGCACCAGCCGCTCGGCCCGGCGGGTGACCAGGTTGGCGGCCAGCCCGATCAGCCCGGCGACGACGACCAGCGCGTACATCGGGGGTACCGAGTTGCTGGTCTGGGCCACCGCGATCAGCTCGCCGATGCCCTTGGTGCCGCCGATCAGCAGTTCCCCGGTGACCGTGAGAACCAGGGCCACCGAAGCGGCCAGGCGGATGCCCGTCATCGCGTACGGAAGGGTGGTCGGCCAGATCAAGCGCAACGCGCGCTGCAGGCGCGTGAGCCGGTAGGAGGCCGCGGTCTCGCTCGCGACCGGGTCGACGTCGGCGACGCCGTGCAGTACCTGGATCAGCACCTGCCAGAACGACGCGTAGACCACCAGCAGCAGGATCGACCGGATCGGCGCGCTGAACAGCACGATCGCCAGCGGCAGCAGCGCCACCGATGGGATCGGCCGGAGGAACTCGATGGTCGACGAGGTGATCGCGCGCAGCACCGGGATCGAGCCGATCACCAGGCCGAACAGGATCCCGGCCACCACCGCGACGGCGAGCCCGATCAGCCAGGTCGTCACCGTGCCGAGCACGGCCTGCCAGAACGACCCGCGGTCCAGCTCGTCGGCCAGGGCCCGCGCGACGCGGCTGGTCGGCGGGAAGTATTCGGCCGGGAGCACGCCGATCCGCGGGAGGACCTCGAGCAGCAGTCCGAAGAGGACGAGCCCGAGGACCCCCGGCAGCGTCTTTCCTCTCACGGGAGGAGTTTCGCGGTGTCGGCCGGCTGCGTGAGCAGGCCGTCGCCGACCATCAGGGTGCTCAGCTTGTCGAGCGACGTCTTGTCGATGCTGCTCGAGTACTTCGGCAGCGTCATCTTGGCCGCCACGTCCGACTTGATCGTGGTGTAGGTCGTGACGATCTGGCGTACGGCGTCGGGGTGCGCGTCAGCGTAGGCCAGCGATTCCGTCATCGCCTGGCCGAACCGGGTGACCAGGTCGGTGTTCTTCGCGATTTCCTGCTGAGAGGTGAAGTACGCCGAGATGGTGAGGTTGGGCTGCACGTCGGCGAACGACCCGACGGTGTGCCAGCCCTTGGCCAGCGCGGCCGACAGGAACGGCTCGACCACGAAGATGCCCTGCACCCGGCCCGCGTCGAGGGCGGCGCCCATGTCGGGGAAGCCCAGCTCGACGAACTTGACCGAGGCCGGGTCGCCGCCGTCCTGCTTGACGATCTCTTTGACCGAGGTGTCGACGATGTTCTTCAGCGTGTTGGTGGCGACCGTCTTGCCGGCCAGGTCCTTCGCCGACGTGATGGCCGGGTCCTTGACCACCAGCATGCCGAAGTCCTTCTTCGGGTCGCCGGTCGCGTTGTTTCCGTTGGCCACGGCCTTGATCGGCACGTTCTTCGACTGGGCCAGCATCAGCGAGACCACGTTGCTGAAGCCGAACTGGTATTGGCCGCTGACCACGGCCGGCACGATCGCCGCGCCGCCCTGGGCCTGCTCGAGCGTCAGGTCGATGTTGCGTTTGGAGAAGAACCCCTGCTCTTTGCCGAGGTAGATCGGCGCCACGTCGACGATCGGGATGACCCCGACTTTGACCTTGTCGACCGAGCCGGGCTTGCTGCTGTCGGAGGAACTGTTCGAACCACCGCAACCGGCCGTGGCGGCGACGAGAGCGGTGATGGTAATCAAGGAGACGAGGCGTGTTCTCAGCATGGCTATCGGCAACCTTTGCGGTGAAGGTGTGATCCGCGCTACACATTGAAGACGGTAGAGATGGCTGACATAATTGTCAACGATCTGCTCCGGAGCGACTCTGAGCTGCTACAACGCGTCGATTTCCCGTAACGCGGTGATGACGCTCGCGATGTGCTCCCGCATCGCCACCTCGGCGGCCGCCGGGTCGTGCGCCTGGATGGCGGCGATGATCCGCTCGTGCTGGGGGAGTGAGACCGCCGGCCGGCCCGGGTGGAGCGAGACCATGAACTGGTGGCGCACCAACTGGCCACGCAGCGTCTCGATGATCCCGTCGGCTGTCCGGTGTCCGGCGATGTGGCGGATCAGTCCGTGCAGGCGCTCGTTGAGGTCGCTGTAGCGACGGAACTCGCCCGCGCCGACCGCACGGCGCATCAACAGGCCGATCTCGTCGAGTTCGCTCGCCTGCTCGTCGCTCACCCGGGCCGCGGCGCGGGCGGCGACGAGACCCTCGAGGACCATCCGGACCTCGGTGATCTCGACTGCCTCGTCGAGCGGGACCTTCCGTACGTGGGCGCCCTTGTTCCGCTCGACCTTGACCAGGCCGTCGGCGGCCAGATCCTGCAGTGCCGCGCGGACGTTGAACCGGCTCGTGCCCAGCCGTTCGCACAGCTGCGCCTCGACCAGGCGCTCGCCGGGCAGATATTCGCCGCGGAGGATCGCCGACCGCAGAAGGGCGTACGCCTCAGCGGTCACGGTTGAGCCGTGGGTAGACCCGCCGGGCGTTGAGCTCGTAGACCTTCTCCGCATCCGAAGGGGGGAGCTTGAGCGCGTCGACATAGCGCCGGGTGTCGTCGAAGTAGTGGCCGGTCTCCGGGTCGATGCCGCGGACCGCCCCGACCATCTCCGAGCCGAACAGCAGGTTGTCGACGTCGATGACCTCGAACAGCAGGTTGATGCCGGGCTGGTGATAGACGCAGGTGTCGAAGAAGACGTTGTTCATGACGCTCTCGTCCAGCGGCGGTCGCTTGAGCATGTCGGCCAGACCGCGGAAGCGTCCCCAGTGGTAGGGCACCGCGCCGCCGCCGTGCGGGATGACGATCCGCAGCGTCGGGAAGTCCTTGAACAGATCGGACTGCAGGAACTGCATGAACGCGGTGGTGTCGGCGTTCAGATAGGCCGAGCCGGTGGCGTGGAAGTTGGGGTTGGTGACCGCCGAGACGTGCACCATGGCCGGCACGTCCAGCTCCACCATCGCCTCGTAGAACGGGTACCAGCTGCGGTCGGTCAGCGGAGGTGAGTCCCAGTGGCCGCCGCTCGGGTCGGGGTTGAGGTTGCAGCCGACAAAGCCCAGGTCGAGCACGCAGCGTCGAAGCTCGGCGATCGAGTTGGCGATCGGCACGCCGGGCGACTGCGGCAGCTGGGCGACCCCGACGAAGTGGTCCGGATAGAGGCCGGCCACCCGCGCGATCAGGTCGTTGCAGGCTTGCGCCCAGGCCCGGCTGACGCCCGCGTCGCCCTGGTGGTGGGCCATCGCCGAGGCGCGCGGCGAGAAGATCGTCAGGTCCACGCCGCGTTCGCGCATGAGCTTCAGCTGGCTGCCCTCGATCGACTCCCGAAGGTCGTCGTCCGAAATGTTGGGGTAAGCCGGACTCAATTCTCCGGCCTCCCACGCCGCCAGCTGCGCCGTCCGCCACGACGTGTGCGCGGCAGGAACCGTGGTGTAGTGGCCGTGGCAGTCAATGATCATGCGGGCTCTCCATCAAGCGGCGGTGTTCCGTGCGTATGGAAGGACGCGATCGTCGGCAGGCCCCAGGCCTGACCCCGGGCTCGCTCGGCCTCGGTCCAGTCGATCGGCTGCCAGTCCGGTGCCAGCACCAGGCGGGCGCCGGCGTTGCACAGCTCGATGCGGTTGCCGCCGGGCTCGTAGACGTACAGGAAGAAGGTTTGCTGGATCGCGTGCTTGTGCGGGCCGGTCTCGATGAAGACGCCCTGTTCGAGAGCGATGTCGGCGGCCCGCAGGATGTCGTCGCGGGAGTCGGTCGCGAACGCGATGTGGTGCAGCCGGCCCGCGGTGCCGGTGCGGTCCCGGGTGTACACCGCGTCGTAGCCCTTGCTGGTGAAGGTCGTCCAGCTGCCGCCGACCGTGCCGTCGCCGAGGACGATCTGCTCGGTGACCATCGCACCGAGCACGTCGCGCAGATAGTCGCGGTTGGCCTCGACCTCGACGCCGAGGAAGTTGATGTGGTCGAGGCGGCGTACGGACACTCCGCGGGCCGGATAGGCCTGGGCCTGGTTCTTCAGGGCCGGAGTCAGCTCTCCAAGAGGTTGAAACCACTCGCTCTCGTAGTACAGCCCCAACTCGTGCCCGTCCGGATCGGTGAAGACGTACGTCGGCCCGTACCCCGGATCGCCGTCCCGCCAGCCGACACCGCGGCCGCTCTTCTCGATCCTGGACACGAGAGAAGCCAGCGCCGACGGGTCGGCGGCGCGCAGGTTCGTCCGCCCGACGCCCGAGGTGGCGTGGGCGGTCAGCTTGATCGTGATGTTCTCGTAGTCGTCCCACGCCCGCAGGAAGACCGAGTTGCCGGCCGAGCCGTTCTCGGTCAGCCCGAGATAGCGGGTGAAGAAATCGAGGCTCTGCTCGAGCACCGGGGTGCGGATCTCGACGTGGGCCAGGTGGGCGATCTGGTGCATCGGGGGCACGACGTCTCCTAATGGGCACGCGGGTAGGCGACGCCGTCGAACAGCTTGCGGGCGGTGCGGACCACACCCGAACGGATCACCCGGGTCGGCGTCGCCTCGGCGTCGAGCACCACGTCGACCAGCAGATGACCGCTCGGATGCTCGACATCGACGCGCTCGGCCGGCCAGCCGTCGGTCAGCTCGTGCCCGACCGCGCCCGGCAGCAGCAGGCCGGTGACCACGCTGATCGCGGCGAGCACGCCGATCGAGGTGTGCGGGCGTACCGGGATGAACGAGCGGGTGCAGACCTGACCGCCGTCACGGGCCGGCGCGACCAGCACGGTCTTCGGCACCGACGAACCTGAGGTGTCACCGAGCCCCATCAGCTGGCCGGCCCTGCGTCGCAGCGTGTCGATCCGCTCGAGCAACGCGACGTCGCCGGCCAGTTCGTCGTGCGACTCGTAGCCGGTCAGGCCGAACGAATCGGCCATCGCGAGAATCACCGGCATACCGTTGTCGACGCAGGTCACGGCGATGCCGTCGATCTCGTCCCGGACATGACCGGTCGGCAGAAGCCGACCGGTCACCGAACCCTCGGTCCCGGCGAACGCCAGGACTATCGGTGCGGCCTTCCCGGGTACGCCGGAAATGGTCACGTCCCCCCGATATTCGACGCGCCCCTCCGGCGTCGGAAACGTCGCGACCGCGATGCTGTCCGAATTGACCATGCGGATGCGGACGCTGGTCTCCGGGCGTCCCGCGTCGACCAGCCGGCGCTCGACGGCGAACGGCCCCACCCCGGCCAGGATGTTGCCGCAGTTCTGCCGGTCACTGACGGTCGCCTCGTCGACGCCGACCTGCAGGAACAGGAAGTCGACATCGGACTCCGGGTGCTGCGAACGGCTGATCACCGCGACCTTGCTGGTCAGCGACGTGGCGCCGCCGAGCCCGTCGACCTGCCGCGGATCGGGGGTGCCCATCAGTCGCATGAGCAGTTCGTCGCGGTCGGCCGGATCGGCGGGCAGATCGGCGGCCTCGAAATACAACCCCCGCGAGGTGCCGCCACGCAGCATGGTGCAGCGCACGCCGGTCTCCTCGTACGCCGTAGCACTACGCACCGTCGCCGTCCTTGACGTACTGCTCGTAGCTCACGTATTCGAGGCCGAACTCGGGCAGCCGCGACCTCAGGCCGTACCGGTCGAGGCCGAGCTCCCCGGCTGCGAAAGCGGCCCTCGAAACCTCTTCCTTCTCCACCCGGGCCTGCGCGGCGCGAAGCGCTCGCGCGACGTCGCCGCGCGGCACCACCGTGACCCCATCGTCGTCGCCGAGCACGACGTCGCCCGGGTGGATGATCTGACCGCCGAGCACGATCGGCACGTTGACCGCGCCCGCGGTCGCCTTGACCGTCCCCTGTGCACTGACCGCTCGTGACCAGACCGGGAACCGCATTTCCCGCAGCGCAGCCACATCCCGGACACCGCACGCGAGGATCGCACCGCGCACTCCGCGCTGCTGGAGCGAGGTGGCGAAGAGCTCGCCGAACATGCCGTCGGTCGAGGGGGAGTTGGTGGCCACGACCAGCACGTCGCCGGGCCGGCACTGCTCGACCGCGACGTGGATCATGAGGTTGTCACCGGGCCAGCAGAGCACGGTGACCGCGGTGCCGCCGACCTGCCCGCCGGCCCACGCCGGACGGAACTCGGGCCCGAGATAGCCGGTGCGGCCGATGGCCTCATGGACGGTGGCGACGCCGAAGCCGCCCAGAGTCGCGGCCTCGCCGATGTCGGCACGCGGGGGATCGGTCACCACGACGGTCCTCATCCGGACCTCCTAGATCTCGTCTTCCGTTCCCTCGTTCTTCCGTTTCCGAGCCTAGGTGGTCGAGCTGGATTGTCAACAATCTGGCCGACAGAAATCGTTCCGACCATCGTCGTCCCCGCTTTTATGGCTCCTGAGCTGGGACTTCGATCATTGTTGACAACATCGGCCGCTTTCGCGGCGTCTCGCGCGCTTGCATCCGTACGCCTAGGGGTGGTTTGCCGCGTTACCGGTCAATCCGGACAATAAACCCATGTCACGCATCTGGTGGTGCTTCGGTTTGACAGGGACGCTCCTCATCGCGGCCGGGCTCACACTCACCCGGTCCAGCGCCGCCTTTGCCCCGCGCCCCGCTGCTACTGCTCTCTTTCCGTTCGTCATGCCCGCGTCGGCTCCTCCCACGGTCAAGCCGACGAGCCCGGCCGTCGCCGGAATTCTGCCCAACGAGGGCACGTTCGCGCCGCCCCTGCCCACCGGAAAGGTCGCGGTCGCGGGCGGGCCGGTCAGCCTGCGCTATACGTTCGACGGCGGCATCCGCCGGCCGATCACCGACACCAGCGGCGTACACGCGCTGCTGCCGCTCGGCCAGAACGGCGGTGAACTGCGGCTCGTACCCGAAGGGCCGGGTTTCGCCGTCGCCTACCCGCGCCGGTGCACGCTGGCCCGGCAACGGGACTGCCCGCGGGCGATCCTGCAGGGCCTCCGCGACGACAGCCTCAACCCCGGCACCCGGCCGATGCAGTACGGCGCGTCGGTCATGATGACCCGCTCCGACCTGGCCGACGGCGCCAACGTTGTGCAGAAGGGCTACTCGGTCGGCGGCGGTAGCCAGTACAAGCTCCAGGTCGACCACCTGCTCGGGCACCCCAGCTGCGTGATCGCCGGCCAGCAGCACTGGATCTATCGCGCCGAGCCGTGGATCGACGTCGCCGACGGCCGCTGGCACAGCCTGATCTGCGCCCGCACCGCGGACCGCCTGGTCATCACGGTGGACGGCGTCGAACGGGCGTGGGTCCGCGTGCCGCCGGGCCTGTCGATCGCCAACCCGGAGCCGCTGCGCGTCGGCGGCAAGGGCCCGGCCGACGGAAACGACCAGTTCGCCGGCGAGATCGACGACGTCTTCGTATCGATCGACTGACTTTGACGGTGCTACCGACGAGCTACCCAACCCCGTCAAGCCGGCCGGCGTCAGGTCTTTTCGGGGGCCAATCCGCCGGAGCGCCAGAATTGGAAGGACCTCGGTGAGAGGCTCCAGACGTGGAGTTCTGGCAGCTGATCGACTCGGCCCGCACCGAGGCCGGCCACATGGCGGAGTGGCCCAGCGGCATGCAGGTCGGCGACGCGGTGGCCCGTCGCCTGCCCGGCCTGCAGCCGGTGCAGATCCTCGAGTTCGACCTGTGGCTGCGCGGCCAGGCCCTTCTCGCTGACCGGTGGGAGCTGGGCGCCGCCTGCTATCTCTTCTGCGGCTACGTTTCGGAGGACGGCTTCGCCGAGTTCCGCTTCGGCCTGGTCGCCCTCGGCCGCGACGACTTCCACACGGTCCTGGCCGACCCCGACACCGGCCTGGCCGCACTGCCGGTGGTCCAGGCCATGGCGGCGGCCCACGCTTCCCCGTTCACCATTCATGCCGAACGCCTGCAGTCCGCCGCCCCCGACACCTACGGCGACCGCTACTGGGAGGACCGGGCCGACCTGCCGACCCTCCACCCGGCTCCGCACTTCACCACGGCCGACGCCCCGCTGATCCCCACCCGCCTGCCGAGCCTGCACGCCCTCTTCCCCCAGCGCGGCGTCCAGCTCAGGACGTAGGCCAGGTGCGGAACTTGTGGGACGAGCGGCTCGGGGTCGGGCCGCGCTGGCCCTGGTAGCGGGAGCCGTAGACGGCCGACCCGTACGGGTGCTCGGCCGGGCTCGACAGCCGGAAGATGCACAGCTGCCCGATCTTCATGCCCGGCCAGAGCTTGATCGGCAGATTGGCCACGTTGGACAGCTCCAGCGTGACGTGCCCCGAGAAGCCCGGGTCGATGAACCCGGCCGTCGAGTGCGTGAGCAGGCCGAGGCGGCCCAGGCTGCTCTTGCCCTCGAGCCGCCCCGCGAGCTGGTCGCCGAGGGTGATCACCTCAAGGGTGGACGCGAGCACGAACTCGCCCGGGTGAAGCACGAACGGCTCGCCCTCCGGCACCTCGACCAGTGCGGTGAGCTCGTCCTGCTGCTCGGCCGGGTCGATGTGGGTGTAGAGGTGGTTGTTGAAGACCCGGAAGAACCGGTCAAGGCGCACGTCGATGCTGGACGGTTGCATGAGCGCGGGCTCGAACGGTTCCAGGGCGAGGTCGCCAGCCTTGATCTCGGAGACGAGGTCGCGGTCGGAGAGCAGCATCGCAACACTGTACCTAGCTGCATCTTCCGGGTGTTTTGGCGGGCACATCGAACAGATGTTCGATAGAATCACCGCATGGCTTCCTGGTCCGATTTCGCCGCCGCCGAACCGACGCTCGCGGCGGGCATCCGCGCGCTCCTCCAGCAGTACGGTCCCGGCATGGCCTACCTCGCCACCGTGCGCGCAGACGGCGCCCCGCGCATCCACCCGGTCTCCCCGGTGATCACCGACGAGGGCCTCTACTGCTTCATCGTCAACTCCCCGAAGCGCCGCGACCTCGACCGCGACGGCCGCTACGCCCTGCACTCCTATCCCCCGGAGGACAACGACGACGAGGCCTACCTCACCGGCCGCGCCATCCCGGTCCGCGACCAGCGCGTCATCACCGACATGGCCGACGCCCTCCGCGCCTCCCACGCGGTCGACTGGCGGCTCTACGAGCTCCTGATCGACACGGCAACCCTCCGCCGGCACGGGCCGGTGGGGGCGCTTCCGTTTTCCGCAACCCCCGCCGTACGCTCCCTGGCCCGCACCTGGCGAGCCGACTTATCCCGCCCGCTCGCCGTCGCCAGCTGAGCAGAGCCGTCGCCGCTGAGCGATGCCGGCGCCGGCCTCGACGGGCCGCTGAACCCTCACGCCACAGCAACCCCGCATCAGGTACAGTGAGCGGCGCCGCGGGTGTAGTTCAATGGCAGAACATCAGCTTCCCAAGCTGACAGTGCGGGTTCGATTCCCGTCACCCGCTCCATGCACGGAAGCCCTGGTCAGGACAAACGTCCCGCCAGGGCTTCTGCGTTGCTAGGTCATGCTGAACCTGCGATGGGCCATTAGCGGGCCATTAGCTGTCGCTGGCAGGCGACTTAGGCGCCGGGCTCGATGTTCGCACGTATGGGTGCCACCTCTCGTAGAGCCCGGGCCGCTGTCGTCGGCCGGCTGA
>DASWRZ010000224.1:0-3953 GCA_036402935.1 Actinoplanes sp. | reverse complement strand
GTCGGAGAAGGACTGGACGGCCTCGAGCTGGTGCCCGCACTCGGTGCAGGCGTACTGGTAGGTGGGCACGGCTCCTCCGGATCTTTACGGCAACTGGCACTCGCCAAGTCCGAGTGCCAATGGTGCGTCATCGGAGGTCATTTCGTCCACTCCACACCTCGGCTGAGGCCAGGACCACGAATCCGGTCCCAGGTGTGATGACGCCGTGGACGGGGCGGTCGTGCGGCTCGGCGGGGACCGTCTCGATCAGTTCGTTGTCGTGGAGCAGGGCTACGACGGGTGCGGTGGCCCGGGTGAGGGCGCGGTCGTAGGAGCCGCCGCCACGGCCCATGCGGCGGCCGGAGCGGTCGACGGCCAGGGCCGGAACCAGGATCAGGTCGGCCGAGCCGAGAGCTTCGACGCCCAGGCGGGGGCCGGTCGGCTCGGACAGGCCCCGCGGGCCGGGGGTGAGGTCGCCGGTGAACACGGCCCAGTCGAGGTCGTTGTCGCCCAGGAGTACGGGCAGGAGGACTCGGGCGCCGGTCGCCGCCAGGCGGGCGGGGAGGTCCGGACCACCGGGCTCGGGCCCGACCGGAACGTAGGCGGCGATCGTGGACGGGTGCTCACGGCGTACGAAAGAAAGCGTTTGATCTTGAAGTTGAGCGGCGGCGAGGCGGCGCGCGGAAGGGGTCAGAGAGCGGCGGACGGTGAGCAGATGACTGCGGAGCGCCAGCTTGGCTGCCCGAGATCTTTCCGCTTCACCGGTTAAATCCGACATGCAACACCCCCTTATGAAAACCGGCAAACAGGGCACACTATGTCAGCATCGCTCCAAAGAGGGCCACTTCCGGGAGGATGCGTGACGCTACGTGGCCGACTCACTACTGCTTTTCTGGTGGTCGTGCTCGGTCCGGTCCTGCTCGGGTCCATCTTCGTCGCGCTGACGGTCGCCACGGTGAGCCGGGATCGGACCGCCGAACGACTCGATCAAGCCGCGACCACGGTCCGGACCGCGGTCGGCGCGGTCTGCCGACAGCTGCAGGCCACCGCCGACGCCGTCGCCGTGGTGCCGGACGAGGACCGCTCTCCGGTGGCCGCACAGCTCATCACGCGCGGTCTCGCCACCGGCATCCACATCACCGACAGTCCGCATGTTGACCAAACGCTAGGTGACGGCGATACCAAGGGCTGGCAGGACTGTGCACAGCCCCAGGGAGGCGCCGCCCAGGCGGTGTCCGCGGTCGCGACCTCGGGCGATCTCAAGGTGACGGCGGCCCAGCGGATCGACTCCGGCTTTCTGGAGCGGCTGGCAAGCACCGCGGGCGCGCAGGTCGCCATCACGCAAGGCAACGGCTCCCAGGGAACCCACACTCGCCGGGTGAGCGCGGGGCCGGGCTCTCCGCTGCCGCTCACGCTCACCGTCGCTCCCGGCAAACCCGGCTTCCTGTACGCCGTGCTCACCGGTCTCGTCCTCGCCGCGGCCGTCGCGTCGGTGCTGGTCGCGCACTGGCTCGCCTACTCGACCACCCGCCCGCTCGGTGACCTGGCCGGCGCGGCCGACCGCGTAGCCAACGGTGATCTGGACACCCGCGTGCCGATCCTGCGGCCGGACGAGCTGGGGCGCCTGGCCGGCACCTTCAACCGGATGACCCGGGAGCTGCAGGCCTACGTGCAGGCGCTGACCGCGAGCCGTGACCAGCTACGCGGCCACCTGGCGATCCTCGGCGAGACCCTGTCCAGCACCCACGATCTGCACCGGATCCTCCAGGTCATCCTGCGCACCGCGCTGGCCGCCACCGGGGCCCGGGCCGGGCTGGTGCTGCTGATCGACCCGAGCGGCACCCAGCTGGTCGCCCAGTGCGGGATCGGCCTGACCGGGTCCTGGGACCTCGCCGAGGACGAGCTGCGGACCCGCCGGCTGCCGGTCGGCTCGGGCGTGCTCGGATCGGTCGCGGCCGGCAGCGAACCCCGGCGGGGTTTCGGGGCGATCGCGGCGGCCGAGCCGCCCTGCCGGACGTACGTCGCGGTGCCGATCTGCGCCCCGGCCGGAGCCGAGGATCCGCTGATGCCGGAGGACCATCCGCTGCCGGCCACCTTCGGGGTGCTGGCGCTCTACGACCGGGTCGGCGGTGGCCAGTTCGACGACGCCGACCTGCAGACCCTGCGCACCTTCGCCGGGCAGGCCGGGGTCGCCGTGCACAACGTCCGGATCCACGAGGAGGCGCAGCGGCTTTCGCTGACCGACCCGCTCACCGGCTTGTGGAATTACCGTTACCTCCGGGAGTCGTTGCGCCGGGAGGTGGAGCGGGCGAGCCGGTTCGGCCGGACGCTCACCGTGCTGGTCCTCGACCTCGACCACTTCAAGGAGGTGAACGACACGTACGGCCATGCCGCGGGCGACGCCGTGCTGGGCGAGTTCGCCCGGCGGATCCGGATCGGGCTGCGCGAGGTCGACGTGGCGTTCCGGCAGGGCGGGGAGGAGTTCGTGGTGCTGCTGCCGGAGACCGACGCGTACGGCGGCACGATAGTCGCCGAGCGGCTCGGAGCGGCGGTGCGCGAACAGCCGATGCGGGTCGACGCCCGAAATTCCGGGCTGGCCGAGGACGTGCCGATCAGCGTGTCGATCGGGATCGCCGTCTACCCCGAGCACGGCACCACGGCCCAGCAGGTGTTCGACGCGGCCGACGACGCGCTGTACGCGGCCAAGAAGGCGGGACGGGACACGTACCGGCTGGCCGAGGCCCGCAATGTGATCAAGTCGTCGGTTTCTCAGGCCGTACCGGACGGGCATTTCGATCCCGCCTCGACGGCCTCCGGAGGGCCGCTACCGCCGCGACAGGCTCGCGGCCGATAGTCTCGCGGCATGTCCGGGCACGAATCGAGGGAAGGTGTGTAGACCTCAATGACCACGAACGCGAATGCGACCGGCCGCCGAGCGGTCAAGGCCGTCATCCCCGCGGCCGGTCTGGCGACCCGTTTCCTGCCTGCCACGAAGGCGGTGCCCAAGGAGTTGCTGCCGGTGGTCGACCGCCCGGTGCTGCAATACATCGTGGAGGAGGCCGCGGCGGCCGGCATCACCGACGTGCTGCTGGTGACCGGCCGGGGCAAGACCTCCATGGTCGACCACTTCGACCGGCGGCCCGACGTGGAAGCGCGGCTCGAGGAGAAGGGTGACTTCGAGCGGCTCGCGGCCGTACGCCGCACGAGCGAACTCGCCGACATCTACACCTGCCGGCAGGGCGAACCGCTCGGCCTGGGCCACGCTGTCGGCACCGCCGCCTCGCACGTCGGCGACAACGCGTTCGCGGTGCTGCTCGGCGACGAGTTCGTCGAGGAGGACAAGCCACTCCTGCCCGACATGCTCGATCTGCAGGCCCGCACCGGCGGCATCGTGCTGGCGTTCATGGAGGTCAAGCCCGAGGAGACCGCGCGCTACGGCATCGCGTCGGTCGAGCCGTCCGATCTCGGCGAGGACGTGGTCAAGGTGACCGGCCTGGTCGAGAAGCCGGCCCCGGAGGAGTCGCCGAGCAACCTCGCGGTCCTCGGGCGGTACATCCTGCCCAGCTCGATCTTCGAGGCGATCGACAACACCAAGCCCGGCCGCGGCGGTGAGATCCAGCTGACGGACGCCATGTTCCAGCTGCTGGAAGACGGCGTGCCGGTGCACGGCATCATCTACCGCGGCCACCGCTTCGACACCGGCATGCCGCTGGGCTACCTGCAGGCGGTCGTGACGCTCGCGGCGCGACGGGCCGACCTGGGCGCGGAGTTCCGGAGCTGGCTCAGCGAGTTCGTCGCCGGCGGTGCCAAGGGATGACGGCGACGGCCGATGCCGAGGCGGCCGCCAACGAGCTGATGCCTCTCGCCGAATACCTGGGCAGCGTGCTGCGCAGGTTGCGGGCGCTGCCTCCGCTCGACCTCGACCTCACCCAGGCGCACGGCAACGTCCTCGCCGTGGACGTGCTCGCGCCGCA
>DASWRZ010000223.1:0-8600 GCA_036402935.1 Actinoplanes sp. | reverse complement strand
GCGCCGCCCTCTACCCGAGTGACGACAAGTTCGACTCGCACTGCGGGTGGCCGTCCTTCGACGACGCCATCCCCGGCGCGATCCGGGAGATCGAGGACCGCAGCCACGGCATGGCCCGCACCGAGATCCGTTGTGCCCGTTGCGACTCGCACCTGGGTCACGTCTTCCGCGGTGAGCACATGACCGCGAAGAACACCCGGCACTGCGTGAACAGCCTCTCCATCCGGCTCGACCCCAAGGCCTGAGCCGACGCCTGGCGGGTCGTTATCGGCGACCCGCCAGCTCGACCGACTCGACGCCGTCGACGATGCGGCGCGCTTCCTCGTTCCCGGTGTCCATGGCGACCAGGAACTGCGGCCGGTTCTGGCTCGCCGCATAGATCCGGCCGATGTATTCGCCCAGCAGACCGAGGCAGATCAGCTGGATGCCGCCGAGCAGCAGCACGGCGATGTAGAGCGAGGTCCAGCCGGGCACGACCGCACCGAAGCCCCAGGCGGCCAGGCCGCTGATCATCATCGCCAGGCAGATCATGAAGCTGAACAGGCCCAGCCACGTCGCGATGCGCAGCGGGGCGGCCGAGAAGCTGGTGATGCTGTCCAGCGTCAGCCTGATCATCTTGCTCAGCGGGTATTTGGTCTCGCCGGCCACCCGCTCGGCCCGGGCGTAGGCCACCTCGGCGCCGGCGAAGCCGAGCGACGGCACCACGAGGCGGTAGACCGGGCGCTGCTCCGGAAGCTCGTTGAGCACGTCGACCACGGCGCGGCTCATCAGCCGGAAGTCGCCCGCGTTGTCGCTCACCCACGGGCCGACCAGGCGGCGCATGACCCAGTAGTACAGGCCGGCGGTGTTGCGCTTGAACGCGGTGTCGGTGCTGCGGTCGCCGCGTACGCCGTAGACGACGTCCACCTTCTGGTCCCGGGCGGTGTTCAGCATCTCGCCGATCACCTCGGGCGGGTCCTGCAGGTCGGCGTCGATGCTCACCACGTAGTCGCCGTGGGCGTGGTGCAGCCCGGCCCGCAGCGCGGTCTGGTGGCCGACGTTGCGCCGCAGCGCCACGACGCGCAGCTCGGGCCAATCCCGCCGCAGCTCGATCAGCCGGGCCACCGTAGCGTCGCGGCTGCCGTCGTCGACGGCAACGACCTCGTACGTCACTCCCAGCCCGTCGAGCACCGGGCGGAGGCGGGCCACGAAGTGGTCGACCGCCTCGCGCTCGTTGTACATCGGAGTGACGACCGAGAGGGTCACTGTTGCGAAGCTCTGCGGCATAGCGTTCTTTTCCTCCGGCGTCGGACCGTCGCTTGTTTCCCCACCCTGATGGGACGGGATTTACGGCGTCGGCCGAGCAAATTAACCGGTCATTCCGACCCTCGCAGGCCCGAACGGGTAAATTCTTCGATAACGAAGCTGGTCCCGCTCCGGGAAGTCTGCCACCCGGAATCGCCGGTCAGCACCCAATCCGAAGTTAGTTCAGGCGCGCGTACCTCGCCCTTAACCTCCAGGTCGACCCGCGTACGCAAAATGTGGTCGGCTTTCGGGAGAAACGCTTCATAAACGGCGGCGCCGCCCCCGATCCAGATCTCGCCATCGGCGAGATCGACGTCATCGACGCCGTGCACGACGATCGCGCCGTCGGCCGACCACTGACGGTCACGGGTCAGCACGACGTTGCGCCGGCCGTCGAGCGGCCGGAAGCGGGGAGGCAGCGAATCCCACGTCGCGCGGCCCATCACGACCGTGCCGCCCATCGTGCGGTCGCGGAAGTTGGCCTGGTCCTCCGGGATGCGCCACGGGATCGTGCCGTCGGCCCCGATCACCCGGTCGTGCGCCTCGGCCCAGATCATGTGCACGGTCATGCTGAGTACCTTGGCATGCCCGGCCGATCCCCCCGGGTGCCGCTCGGTGCAGTCGTCATACCGCTACGGGAGCCTTCAGCGTCGGGTGGTGCTGGTAGCCGACGACCGTGAAGTCCTCGTAGCGGTAGTCGAACAGCGACGGCCGGTCGGCGATCTCCAGCCGCGGGAACGCGTACGCCTCCCGGTCGAGCTGCTCTTTGACCTGGTCGACGTGGTTGTTGTAGATGTGGCAGTCGCCGCCGACCCAGATGAAGTCGCCCGGGGCCAGCCCGGCCTGGGCCGCCACCATCTGCGTGAGCAGCGCATAGCTGGCGACGTTGAACGGCACGCCCAGGAAGAGGTCGGCGCTGCGCTGGTAGAGCTGACAGCTGAGCCTGCCGTCGGCGACGTAGAACTGGAACATCGCGTGGCACGGCGCCAGCGCCATCGACGGCAGGTCGGAGACGTTCCAGGCCGAGACGATCATGCGGCGGGAGTCGGGATCCTTGCGGAGCGTGTCGAGCACGCCGCCGATCTGGTCGACGTGACCGCCGTCGGGGGTGGGCCAGGAGCGCCACTGCACGCCGTAGACCGGCCCGAGCTCGCCGTCGGCGTCCGCCCACTCGTCCCAGATGCTCACGCCCTGGTCGCGCATCCAGCCGACGTTGCTGTCGCCGCGCAGGAACCAGAGCAGCTCGACCGCGATCGACTTGAAGTGCACCCGCTTGGTGGTGATCAGCGGGAAGCCCTCGGAGAGGTCGTAGCGCAGTCGCTCGCCGAACAGGCTCACGGTGCCGGTGCCGGTGCGGTCGCTCTTGGCGATGCCGCCGGTCAGGACTTTGCGCAGCAGGTCTTCGTACTGGGTGTCGACGGACATGGCCGCAACGGTAGCGGCTCTGCCGCCGCCGCCCCAGGTGGCACAAGCAGTGGCGGCGGCAGAGTGTTTCAGCCCGCCCAGGTTTCCGACAATGCCGGAACCGAGTGGCCGTTCATGTCCGGCGACTGCTGGTGAGCGGTCGCCGCGGTCGCTGCGACCACGAAGCCGAGGTCGGCTCCGAGCTGCTGCCAGCGGTCGTAAAGGACCTGGTCGTGCAGGATGTTCTTGATCTCCTGCTGGGCGGCCCGCATCTCGTCGAGCGCGGCCTCGTACCGCTCGACCCGCTTGTGCAGGTCGGAGGAGCCTTCGTACATGGTCATGCCCTCACATTAAGCCGTAAATGAGGACTTATTCGTGTTTTCCGTGAGCCCGCGTGAGACGGCTGGAGACGCGCGGCGACCTTGACCACACGCCGGGCCAGACGGGCCAGTGCGGCCTACCTCGACCACGGTGAGCGTCTTCCGTCGGCCCCGGTGACCTGCGCGCGCGTCAAACCCGCAACTCGCTGCCGGCCTGGTCGTCGTCGAGCCAGTGGCCGTCGGTGGCCAGGTAGCGGAACGAGTAGTGGCCCGGCGCCAGGGTCACGCTCACGGTCCGGGTGCCGTCCCGCCGCGGCTTGAGCTCATGCCGGCCGGGCTCCCAGTCGTTGAACGTACCGACCACGCTGACCGCCCCGACCGGCTCGTCCACCGGCAGACAGAAGGTGACCCTCGTCTTGTTGCCGAAGAGCCTGCTCCGCTTGATCATCCATCCTCCACAGCCGGGCCTTCATCCCTACAACGCACGGGATGCGATACGGGTGACGGGCGGCCGAATACCCTGAGCGGGTGCACCCGGAACCTCATGACGAACTGCGGACCGCGTCCTTCCGCGATCTCGACACGACCACTCTTTACGCGATCCTGAGGCTGCGCGGCGAGGTCTTCGTGGTCGAGCAGGAATCCGCCTACGGCGACATCGACGGCCGCGACACCGAACCGGGCACCCGCCACGTCTGGTTCGAGCGCGACGGCGAAGTGCGCGCCTACCTGCGCATCCTCAGCGAGGACGGGCACGAGCGGGTGGGCCGGGTCGTGACCGCCAAGACGGCCCGGGGCGCCGGGCTGGCCGGCCGCCTCCTCGCCGAGGCGCTGGAGATCATCGGCAACCGGCCCAGCGTCCTCGACGCCCAGGCCCATCTGACGGCGTTCTACGGCCGCTACGGCTACCGGCCGTCGGGGCCGGAGTTCCTGGAAGACGGCATTCCCCACGTGCCGATGCTCCGCGCCCCGAACCCCTGAGGCAGCCCCGGCAGCTCTGAACCCTAGGGCAGCGACGAGACCAGCTCACTGATCGAGCGCCGGCGGCCGGTGTAGAACGGGACCTCCTCGCGCACGTGCCGACGGGCCGTCGAGGCCCGCAGGTCGCGCATGAGGTCGACGATGCGGTGCAGCTCGTCGGCCTCGAAGGCGAGCATCCACTCGTAGTCGCCGAGCGCGAACGACGCCACCGTGTTGGCCCGCACGTCGGGGTAGCCGCGGGCCATCTTGCCGTGCTCGGCGAGCATGCCGCGCCGGTCCTCGTCGGGCAGCAAATACCACTCGTAGGACCGGACGAACGGGTAGACGCAGAGGTAGGACCGCGCCTCCTCGCCGGCCAGGAACGCCGGCAGGTGGCTCTTGTTGAACTCGGCCGGCCGGTGCAGGGCCATCTGCGACCAGACCGAGGAAAGGTGCCGGCCGAGGCCGGTGCGGCGGAACAACCCGTACGCCTCCTGGAGCGCGTCCGACGAGCCGGAGTGCCACCAGATCATCACGTCCGCGTCGGCTCGCAGACCCGACACGTCGTACGTCCCCCGGATCGTCACGTCCTTGCCGGACAGCTGGTCGAACAGCGCGTCCACCTCGCCCGCGAGTCCGTCGCGCAGCGACGGCAGCGCAGTGGAAGCCTTGAAGACCGACCACATCGTGTAGCGGATCGTCGCGTTCAGCTCGTTGATGCGCGCCGCGTTGCTCTGCTGCTCGCTCATGTTGCCTCCTCGAGGGCTTTGTGCACGTCTTCGGCCGCCCGCTCACCGCCGGCGATGCAGGCCGGGATGCCGACCCCGTCGAGCGACGCGCCGGCCACCGCCAGCCCGGCCGGCAGCGCCCCACGCACCAGTGCGACGCGGTCGAGGTGGCCGGGCGTGTATTGCGGCAGGCCGCCGCCCCAGCGCTGCAGGAAGGTGTCCGCGGGCCTGGGCAGCGCCGTGCCGATCAGCTCGCTCAGCTCGCGGTGCGCCCGATCGAGCAGCACCGCGTCGTCGAACTGCAGCCGATCGGCCTCGCCGGCCCGGCCCAGCGACGCCCGCACCAGCACCGGATCGCCGGCGCCGGCCAGGTGCGACCACTTGCGGGTGAAGAAGGTGGCCGCCTTGACCAGGGTGCCCTCGCTCGGCGGCACCAGGAAACCCGACAGTTCGGGCAGCTTCGTGCCGGCCGGGAACGCCATGCCGACCAGGGCCACGCTCGCATAGTCGAGCACGCCGATCGCCTCGGCCGCCTCCGGGGCGACGCCGGTCAGGAGCTTGGCGGCCGCCCGCGACGGCACCGCGAGCACGACCGCGTCCACCTCGTCGACCTGCGGCGCGCTCTTGTCGAACTGCGGGTCTCGGCTGGTCAGGGCGGGCCCGAGAACGAGACGCCAGCCGTCGCGGGTGCGGGCGAGTTCGCGTACGGGAAGACCGAGAGAGAGGCGCGCCCCGCTCGCCGCCGCCGCGGCGGCGACCAGGCGGCTCATGCCGCCGTCGAGCGCGCCGAAGACCGGCCGGCCGGGCGCGCGCCGGGCCGCCGCCTCGGCCTGGGCCGCGCGCACCGCCGCCTGCAGAGTGTGCTCGACCCGCGCGGTGCGGGCGAGCTGGGGAATGGTCACCGCTAGTGACAGCCGATCGGCGCGGCCCGCATAGATGCCGCCGAGCAGCGGGTCGACCAGGCGATCGACCACCTGGTCGCCATAGCGTGCGCGAACCAGCTCACCGACCGCGACATCCTCGCCCGCGGCGAGCAACGGGCGGCCTTCGTCGCGGTCACGGTCCGTCGCCGGCTGCGCGACACTGCCCAGTTGCGCTGGATCTCCCGGTACGCCGATCAGCGTGCCGCCCGGGATGCGAGTGAGGTCGCCGCCGATCGAGAGCGCGGCGGGGATCGCCGCGGGATGCCGAAGCTCGCCCTCCAGACCGAGCCGGCGCACCAGCGCGAGCGCGGCCGACTCACTGCCGTCGGGCCCCGACATCAGAAACGACTCGGCGCCGCGCTCGGCCGTCACCCCGCCGAGCCGGCCCGTGCGGAGCTTGCCGCCCAGCGCGCCCGACTGCTCGTAGACGATCAGCTCGGTGCCCGCCGGCGTCAGATCGCGCAGGCGCAGCGCGGCGGCCAGCCCGGCTATGCCCCCACCGATGATCGCGACTCGCTTGCGCACGTTCTCAACCCTCGCAGGTCAGTTCGTCCCGCGACCACCCGGGTAGCACGGTTGTGACGCCCGGATCAGCGGGCCGACTCCTCATGGATCAACCCGACCAGCCGGGTCAGCACGTCGGGGTCGGTCTCGGGCAGCACGCCGTGGCCCAGGTTGAAGACGTGACCGGGCGCCGCGCGGCCCTGGTCGAGCACCCGGCGGGCCTCCCGGGCCACGACGTCCCAGCCGGCGAAGAGTACGGCCGGATCGAGATTGCCCTGAACGACCCCGAGTCTCTTCGAGGCCTGGTCGAGCGGCGTGCGCCAATCCACGCCGACCACGTCGGCCCCGGCCTCGCCCATCGCACCGAGCAGCACCGCGGTGCCGACCCCGAAGTGGATGCGGGGCACGCCGGCGCCGTCCAGGCCACCGAGCACCTTGGCCGAGTGCGGCATCACGTATCGCCGGTAGTCGACCTCGGAGAGGGCACCGGCCCAGGAGTCGAACAGCTGGATCGCGCTGACCCCGGCCGCGATCTGGATCCGCAGGAAGGCCAGGGTCATGTCGGCCAGGCGGTCGAGCAGGGCGTGCCACAGCTCGGGGGCGCCGTACATCATCGCCTTGGTCTTGAGGTAGGTGCGCGAGGGTCCGCCCTCGATCAGATAGCTGGCCAGGGTGAACGGGGCGCCCGCGAAGCCGATCAGCGGGGTCGCGCCGAGCTCGCCGACCAGCATCCGCACCGAGGCGTCGACGAAGCTCACGTCGTCGGCGGTGATCGGCCGCAGGCGCGCCAGGTCGGACTCGGTCCGGATCGGCTCGGCGATCACCGGGCCGGTGCCGGGCACGATGTCGAGATCGACACCGGCCGCGGCCAGGGGTACGACGATGTCGCTGTACAGGATCGCGGCGTCGACCCGGTGCCGGCGTACCGGCTGCAGCGTGATCTCGGTGACCAGGTCGGGGCGCCGGCACGAGTCCAGCATGCCGATCCCCTCCCGGATCTTGCGGTATTCCGGCAGCGAGCGGCCGGCCTGCCGCATGAACCAGACCGGGGTGTGCGGCACGTCCCGCCCCCGACACGCCCGCACAAAAACAGAATCCTCGAGCACTGAAGTCACCGCGCCATCGTGCCACTCATTCAAGGTCGCGATCGCCGCCGGTGTTATGGCCCGCGGTTTCCGCCGCCCGCGGGGTTTGCGGGTGCCGGAAAACACAACGAAGCGGGCCAGAAAGTTCAGCGCGGCGATCGACGAACCTTGGGGTCTGTCGGCATACGCTTCGTTCATGGCGTCCCCCTCCGCTGTCCCCGAGGCGTTCACCCGCGCCGTCGCCGGGCTGCGGGCAGCCGCGCCCCGCCCCGAGATCCTGCTCGAAGAGATCGCCGCCCCGCAGAAGCTGGCGCCGTGGGCGTTCGCGCTCAGCGCCACCGTGCTGCGCAGCGGCGACGAGGTGGCCGGCGGCCGGCTGATCCTGCTGCACGACCCGGCCGGGCACGACGCCTGGCAGGGCAACCTGCGGCTGGTCACGCTGGTCACGGCCGAGCTCGAGGACGACCTGGCGGGCGACCCGCTGCTGCCGGCGGTGGCCTGGACGTGGCTCACCGACGCGCTCGACCAGCAGTCGGCGGCCTATACCGCGATCGGCGGCACGATCACCCAGACCACCTCGACCCGGTTCGGTGAGCTGGCCGGGCCGGCGCCGACGGCCGACCTCGAGGTGCGCGCGTCGTGGACACCGACCTCCGACGGCCTGGAGACGCACCTGCTCGGCTGGTGCGCGATGCTCGCCTCGACCGCCGGGCTGCCCCCGCCGGGCGTGACCGACCTGGCCGACCGTCAGAGAGCGTCCGCCAACTAGCAGCCGCGAACCGCCGAGCAGACAGCGAACCGGCCGGCAGACAAAGAACCGGCCGGCCGATAGCGGAGCGGCTAGCAGATGGAGAACGTGTCGCAGGCCGTCTTGATCGGGATGGCGAGGCCGATGCCCTCGGCGTCCTTCGCCTTCGCCGTCGCCACGCCGACCACCTCGTGGTCGGAGTTGACCAGCGGGCCGCCCGAGTTGCCCGGATTGATCGCGGCGTCGAACTGGATCGTCGTGCCGTCCGGGTCGTCCGGCCGGTAGGCGCTGATCACTCCGCTGGTCACCGTGTCGTCCAGCCCCAGCGGAGCGCCGACCACCACCACCTGCTGGCCCGGCTTGACCTGGCCCGGCGACGTACCGAGCGGATTGATGCCCTGGTTCGCCTGGAGCAACGCGAGGTCCTTGGCCTTGTTGACCTTCACGATCGTCGCGTCGATCTGGGTGCTGCCGCGCTCCAGCGACACCTTCCGGCCGCCGTCGGTGTAGATCTCGGCGACCACGTGATAGTTGGTCACCAGGTTCGCCTTGCCACTGCCGGCCTTGTCGCCGACCGAGAACGCGGTTCCCGTGAAGTCGCCGGCCCGCACCCGGAAGACGCTCGGCAACACCTTCGAGGAGAC
>DASWRZ010000222.1:0-8771 GCA_036402935.1 Actinoplanes sp. | reverse complement strand
GGTTCCCCGCCTGTGGTGACCGGCGTTCTCAGGCGGGCAAACAAGGGAGCATGACGATGGATTTCGACGTACTAGTTGAGATCCCCAAGGGCCAGCGCAACAAGTACGAGGTCGATCACAAGACGGGGCGCATCCGGCTCGACCGGACCCTGTTCACCGCGACGCAGTACCCCGCCGACTACGGCTTCATCGAGGGCACCCTCGGCCAGGACGGCGACCCGCTGGACGCGCTGGTGCTCATCCAGGAGCCGACGTTCCCCGGTTGCCTGGTCCGGGCGCGGGCGATCGGCATGTTCCGCATGTCGGACGAGAAGGGCCGCGACGACAAGGTCCTCTGCGTGCCGTTCGAGGACCCGCGCCAGGAGCACCTGCGCGACATCCACCACCTCGGCGAGTTCGACCGGATGGAGATCCAGCACTTCTTCACGGTCTACAAGGACCTCGAGCCGGGCAAGTCGGTCGAGGGCGCGACCTGGGTCGGCCGCACAGAGGCCGAGGAGGAGATCCGGGCCTCGTTCAAGCGGGCCGAGGTCGCCGAGCACCACGACATCTGATTCATCGCCGCCCGCGAAACAGGCGGCCGGCCGGCTCGGCGGGGCGCCTGTTGTCATTCAGTGGCCCAGGTTGCCGACGGCGCCGTAGAGGCCGACCACCGCGCAGGCGATCGGAATGACCGAGACGACGGTCAGGGTGTCGACCAGGTCGGCGGCCCGGCCCAGGTAGGGCGACGGCGGTCGCCGCGAGTACGTCGCACCGGCGGCGACGGTCATGACCGCGAGGACCAGGCCGATCCCGACCACGCCCAGCAGGACGGCCGGGCCGGCGTGGGCCAGCAGGTTCCAGCCGAGCGAGAACACCCCGGCCAGCCCGCCGACGACCAGCGGCACCCGCTGGCGCAGCGTCACGAACAGGCGCGAGCGCAGCAGCAGCGCGGCCCCCGCGACCCCGGTCAGGAGGCGGGTCGAGAGCGCGTCGGACGTGGCGAGCACCAGGAACGCCCCGATCGCCAGCACCGCGTGACCGAGCAGCATGCCCGCCAGCAGCTCCTCCGTACGCGCCACCGCGGCGAAGACGGTCGCCCGGTCGGGCCGCTCGCGGGCCGCGTCGAAGGCCCGCTCGGAGCTCACCCCGGTGAAGCCCTCGGCCGCCTCGCTGCCGGTGGGCAGCGTGACCGGCGGCGTCGGCATCTTGCCGAACCGGATCGCCAGCAGTGGCAACGCGCCGATGCCGCAGACCAGGATCGCGGCCAGCACCGCCGCCGCGCCGGCCGCCGAGGTGAACATGCCGACCACGGCCGTGACCGCGGTGAACAACCCGACCACGGCGCCGGCGGTGAACAGCCGCAGCGACGCCGCCACGCCGACCCCGCCGAGCGCCGCGATCAGCAGCAGCGCGACCGCGCCGGCCAGCAGCTCGGAGTCGCCCAGCCAGGGCAGCGGGCCGAGTGCGCCCACCTTGTCGTCGGTCGCCACCAGCGCGGCCCCGCCGACGAACGCGTAGGGCATCGCGTACGCCCCGAAGGCCGCGCCCGCCCGGGCATCACCGTAGGCCCGCGAGGCCGTGACACCGGCCAGCGCGAGCAGCACCGCGACGCCGAGCCCGGCGAAGGGCGCCCCGGTCACCGCCGGGCCGGCCACGAGCAGGCCGATCAGCCCGAGCAGCAGCACCACACCGGCCGCGGCCAGGGTCGCCGTACGGGTCGAGGCGGCCGTCCAGACGCTGCCCCGGCGGCGGGCGCCTTCCGCGATCGCCTCGACGACGTCGTCGTATTCGAGTTCGGGCCAGTTGTCGCGCGCCGGCACGAGGTGCAGCACCTCGCCGTCGCGTACGCCCTGGGGGAAGAGGCCCTGACCGGTCGCGAGAGCGACTCCGTCGGTGCGCCGCAGCACCCACCCGCCGTGCTTCTCGCCGTCGTCGGCCAGGCCCTCGCCGGCGTGCCGCAGGACCTCGGGCAGCAGCTCGGCCAGCGGCACGTGCTCGGGCAGCGCGACGTCGACCCGGCGTTGCGGAGCGTTGATAGTGACTCGAGCGAGACCGACGCTCATGACTGGTTGGACCCTGTTTCCATCGACGGTGGCAAACCTGCGGAGATGAGCGCACTTTACCTACGATGGGCTCGTCGCGATGTCCGGTAACCGGCTCGCGCACGGGGAGTGACCACGCACCCTTGTGGACGAAAGGGACAAGCCTCGCATGAGCACGGTGGTGATCAAACGGTCGGCACGGCGTCCGGCCCCGGAGATTCCGACCGGGGAGCTGACCGTGGAGGCGCCGCCGGAGATCCCCCAGGCCGCGGGCGGCCGCTGGCAGCAGGCGATGATGGGGCTGCCGATGCTCGGGGGCTCGGTCGCGATGGCGATGATGATGAGCTCGGGCAGCACCGGCGGGCCCTACCGCTACGTGATCGGTGGCCTGTTCGGCTTCTCGTCGGTCGCGATGCTGGCGACCAGTTTCGGCTCCGGCGGCTCGCCCAAGAAGGCCGAGATGATGTCCGCCCGGCGCGAATATCTGCGCCATCTGTCCGGGCTGCGCCGCCGGGTCCGCGAGACCGCCGGCAAACAGCGGATCGGCCTGCTCTACCGGCATCCCGACCCCAACCAGCTCTGGTCGACCGCGGGCAGCCACCGGGTCTGGGAGCGGCGACCGGCCGATCCCGACTTCGGGGTCGTGCGCCTGGCGGTCGGTCCGCAGACCCTGGCCACGCCGCTGATCCCGCCGGTCACCCGCCCGCTCGACGAGCTCGAGCCGATGACCGCGGGTGCGCTGCGCCGGTTCCTGGACGCCTATTCGGTCGTACCCGACCTGCCGGTGGCGGTCTCGCTGCGCGGCTTCGCCCGGGTCTTCCTGCGCGGCAGCGGGCCCAACGGCGACCGCGACGCCCGTTCGCTGACCCGGGCCGTGCTCACCCAGCTGGCCACCTTCCACGCCCCCGACGACATGATCATCGCGGTCTGCGCCGGGCCCGAGCGACGGCCGGGCTGGGAATGGGTCAAGTGGCTGCCGCACAACCTGCACCCGTCGCGCACCGACCGGCTCGGCCACGTGCGGCTCGTCGCCAGCACCGGGCAAGACCTGGAGAAGCTGCTCGAAGACGTGATCGGCAACCGTCCCCGGTTCAACCCGGCCGGCTCCAGCCACACCGGGCCGCACGTGGTGATCGTTCTCGACGGGGTCAACCTCAAGGGCGCCACCCAGCTCGACGACGGCATCGACAGCGTCACCGTTCTCGACCTCGACGAGCAGCCGCCCCGCCTCCTCGACCGCTCGCTGCTCGTGCTCGAGGTGCACAACGCCGCCGGGGGACGGCGAGCGCTTTATACGTACTCGATGGACCACGAGGCCGAGGTCGGCACGCCCGATCAACTGTCGGTGGAACAGGCCGAGGCGATCGCGCGCCGGCTCTCCCCGCTGCGGCTGGCCGCGATGTCCAAGTCGTCGGACACTCCACTCGCGAACCAGACCGGCCTGGCCGAGCTGCTCGGGCTGGGCGACCCCGAGACGTTCAGCGTCGCCCAGCACTGGATGCCCCGGCCCAACCGCGACAAGCTGCGGGTGCCGATCGGGGTCGGCGCCGACGGCAGCCCGATCGAGCTCGACCTCAAGGAGTCGGCGCAGGACGGCATGGGCCCGCACGGCCTGCTCATCGGGGCGACCGGCTCCGGCAAGTCCGAGCTGCTGCGCACCCTGGTGATGGCACTCGCCGCGACCCATTCGTCGGAGACCCTCAACTTCGTACTGATCGACTTCAAGGGCGGCGCGACCTTCTCCTCGCTCGACCGGCTGCCGCACACCGCGGCCGTGATCACCAACCTGGCCGACGAGCTGGTGCTGGTCGACCGCATGGTCGACGCCATCGAGGGCGAGATGACCCGGCGGCAGGAGCTCCTGCGCAAGGCCGGCAACTACGCCAGCCTGCGTGACTACGAGAGGGCGCGACTGAGCGGGGCGGCCCTCCCGCCGCTGCCGTCGCTGCTGGTCATCTGCGACGAGTTCTCCGAGCTGCTCTCGGCCAAGCCCGACTTCATCGACCTGTTCGTCCAGATCGGACGCCTCGGCCGGTCGCTCGGCGTGCACCTGCTGCTGGCCAGCCAGCGGCTCGAGGAGGGCCGGCTGCGCGGCCTGGACACCCACCTCTCCTACCGGGTCGGCCTGCGGACGTTCTCGGCGCTCGAGTCACGGGCGGTCCTCGGCGTTCCCGACGCCTACGAGCTGCCCCGGTCGCCCGGCCACGGCTATCTGAAATTCGGCACCGAGCCGCTGTTGCGCTTCAAGGCGGCGTACGTCTCGGGACCGTTGCCGAAAGCCGGCGCCCGAGGCGCCGGAGCGAGTGGCGCCGGTTCGGTTCCTCAGGTGCTCACCTATTCGACCAATTTCGTGCCGGTGCCCAAGCAGGCCAAACCGATCGGGCCGAAGCCGGAGGAGGTGCCGGCCGGAGACAGCGTGCTCGACGTCCTCGTCGATCGGCTCAACGGCCAGGGGCCGCCCGCCCACCAGGTCTGGCTGCCCCCGCTCAACCAGTCGGCGGCCCTCGACGAGCTGCTGGGCCCCGTGGTCGCCGACCCGGCCCGCGGCCTGGCGTTCGCCAACCCGGAGCTGCACGGCTCGCTGCAGGTGCCGATCGCGCTGGTCGACAAGCCGCGCGAGCAGCTGCGCGACGTGATGTGGCTGCAGCTGGCCGGCGCGGCCGGGCACGTGGCGATCGTCGGCTCGACGCTGAGCGGCAAGTCGACCGCGATGCGCTCGATGATCTGCGGGCTGGCGCTCACCCACACGCCGGCCGAGGTGCAGGTCTACTGCCTCGACTTCGGCGGCGGCTCGCTGGCCGTGCTGCGCGACCTGCCACACGTCGGCGGGGTGTCGGGGCGGCTCGACGCGGTCGGGGTGCGGCGTACGGTCGGCGAGGTCTCCGCTCTGCTCACCGAGCGCGAGGAACGGTTCGCGTCGATGGGCATCGAGTCGATGGCGACCTACCGCCGACGCCGAGCCAATACGGCCGGGGCCGGGACCGACGACCCGTTCGGCGACGTCTTCCTCTTCATCGACGGCTGGGCCACGCTGCGCAAGGAGTTCGAGGAACTCGAGCCGGTGATCACCGACATCGCCACCCGCGGCCTGTCGTACGGCATCCACGTGGTCGCCTCGACCTCGCGCTGGATGGACTTCCGACCGGTGATCCGCGACCTCTTCGGATCGCGGCTCGAGCTGCGGCTGGGCGACCCGACCGACTCGCTGATCAACCGGCGGGCGGCAATGACGGTGCCCGAGAAGCCGGGCCGCGGCATCATCGAGCACCCCAACGACAAGAACAAGAGCCTGCACCTGCTGACCGTGCGCCCCGAGCTGAGCACGATGGACGACACGGCGGCCCTGGTCAAGGCGATCGTCACCAACTGGCCGGGCCCGGCCGCGCCGCGCGTACGCATGCTGCCGTCCCTGGTGCCCTACACCGAGCTCGACGTCGAGCACACCACCGGCCTGCGGCTGCCGATCGGCATCTCCGAGGCCGACCTGCGGCAGGTCGAGATCGACTTCGCCTCCGACCCGCACTTCCTGCTGTTCGGCGACTCCGAGTCCGGCAAGTCGTCGTTCCTGCGCTCGCTGGCCACCACGATCATCCGGAAGTACGCCCCGGAAGAGGCCCGCATCATCCTGGTCGACTACCGGCGCAGCCTGATGGACATGCCCGAGTCGGAGCACCGCATCGGGTACGGCATCCAGGCCCAGAAGTCGCTCGAACTGATGCAGTCGGTGGCCGGCTACATGGAGCGCCGCCTGCCCGGTGCCGACGTCACCGCCCAGCAGCTGCGCGACCGTTCCTGGTGGACCGGTCCCGAGCTGTTCGTGCTGGTCGACGACTACGACCTGGTGGTGGCCGGCCCGACCAACCCGCTCACCCCGCTGCTCGAATACCTCCCGCAGGCCCGCGACGTCGGCCTGCACCTGGTGCTGACCCGGCGCTCGGGCGGCGCCGGCCGGGCGCTCTTCGAGCCGGTGATCCAGCGGCTGCGCGAGCTCTCCGCGCCCGGCCTGGTGATGTCGGGTTCACCCGATGAGGGCGCGCTGATCGGCGCGGTCCGCCCGACTCCGATGCCGCCCGGCCGCGGGCGACTGATCACCCGGCGCGAGGGCGTCCGATTGGTGCAGATTGCCCATCTGCCACCGTTCTGAGACCCCGGGAACTGACACACTGGCTGTGCGATAACCATCGACCGATAAGGGCACCCCGCCGCATTTTCGGAGTAATCTGCATCGACCGTCCAGGATCAGGATTGCGATGCGACCCGTGAATGCTGCGCGTTTGGCTTGCCGGCCCGGCAGGGCGCGCCGAGTCATGTCCGGCCGAGTCATTTCCGGCCGAGTCATGTCCAGCCGTCTCGAGTCCAGCGGCGCCGCACCCGGCGGTGGGCATTGCTGATCTCCAGCCGATGGGGCTCCGCCGTCGCGGCCGGGTTCCTCGCGCTCGGACTGACCGCCGGCCCGGCCCGGGCCGTCCCGTCACCCGACGTCGATCCCAACCCGCTGGTCGGCGACTCCGTCCGCGAGGAGCAGTGGCACCTCAAGACGCTGAACGTGCCGGGCGCCTGGGTCTATGCCGACGGCACCGGCGTCACCGTGGCGGTCATCGACTCCGGAGTGGACGCCGACCATCCCGACCTCAAGGGCCAGGTGCTGCCCGGCCTCGACCTGGTCGACCCGAAGGGCGACGGCGACACCGACCTGGTCGGCCACGGCACCACGGTCTCGGCGATCATCGCGGGCCGGGGCGACGACAACGCCGGGGTGATCGGCATCGCGCCCAAGGCCAAGATCCTGCCGGTCCGCGTGCTCAACGAGGAAAATCGCTACAACGACGCGATCATCGTGGCCAAGGGCGTCCGCTGGGCGGTCGACCACGGCGCCCGGATCATCAACCTCTCGCTGGGCGGCAACGGCAGCAGCCCGGCGCTGGCCGCGGCCCTCGACTACGCGTTCGCCAAGGACGTCGTGGTCGTCGCCTGCACTGGCAACACCAGCGCCTCCACGACCGACCAGGTGTGGTACCCGGCTCGCGAGCCCGGCGTGATCGCGGTGGCCGGCACCGACCGGGCCGGGGACGCCCTCTGGCCGGGCTCGATCACCGGCCAGGAGACGGTGGTGGACGCTCCCGCCACCGACCTGGTCGGCGCCCGTCCGGGCGGCTACTGGAAGGTCCAGGGCACCAGCTTCGCCGCGCCGATGGTGGCCGGCACCGCGGCGCTGATCCGGTCGCGCTGGCCGACGATGCCGGCCGGCGAGGTCATCAACCGCATCATCCGCACGGCCAAGGACCTCGGCGCCCCGGGCCGCGACCCGGTCTACGGCTTCGGCCTGATCAACCCGACCGGCGCGCTGACCGCGGACGTCCCCGCGGTCTTCGACAACCCGCTCGACACGTCGCCTTCGCCGGGCATCGCCGAGTTCGGCGCGGCCCCGGTCTCCGGCCAGGCCCAGTCGGCGCCCGACGACGCGGCCGGGGGCGCGCAGCGACCGCCCGCCCTGGCCGACGCCGGCGGTGGCGGTGCCCCGGCGCTCAAAGCGGCGAGCCCGATCCGGCACGGCTGGTGGGCCGCCGCGATCCTCTTCCTGCTCTCCGCGGTCGCCGCCCTCCTGACGATCCGCCGCTTCTCCGGCGCCACCTGAGGCCGGCCCGCTCAGCCCGACCCCGAAGCCGCCCGTCCAGCGCGACCCGAAGCCGCCCGGTCTCTCCGACCCCGGCTGCGGGCGGCGCTGCTCAACACGGTGTCGCCCCAGCGGACCCGAACCCGCCCGCTCGGCGCGACCCGAAGCCGCTCGCGGGGAATGCAGCCGGGCCGGCTCGGCAAGCCGGCCGCCCGAAGCCCCTTAGCGAGTGTTTGAGAAGTTCTCATGTAGGCGGTGTGGCGTCGTGACGGTGGTGGTCGGGTCGGGCAAGGTGTCGCGGTGTCTTCGCGTCGCGGCATCCGTCTGATCTAAGTGACGCCCAGTGGCACCTGGTCAAGGACCTGCTTGCGGAGCCGAGCGCGGATGGACGGCCGGAGAAACACCCGCGGCGGGAGATCGTCGACGCGATCTTGTATCTGGTTCGCTCGGGCTGTCCGTGGCGGTATCTGCCCGCGGATTTGCCGCCGTGGCAGACGGTGTACTGGTACTTCACCCGGTGGGAAGAGGCCGGTGTCACGGAGAAACTCCTGGCCGCGTTGCGGGTCAAAACCCGTATCGCGCAGGGCCGGGAGCCTGAGCCGTCGGCCGGGTCCTGGACTCGCAGAGCGTCAAGGGGGCGACACCGTCGGACGTGACTCGCGGGGGCTACGACGCGGGCAAGAAGACATCAACGGCGGGAAGCGGTTCATCGTCACCGACACCGCCGGGCTGCTGATCACCGCCTGCGTGCTGGCCGCCTCGTGGCAGGACCGCGACGGCGGTAAGACGGCCCTACTCAGGGTGTATCTGAGCAGCCCAGTTCGGTACGTCTTCGCCGATTCCGGGTTCGCCGGCCGGTTCGTCGACTGGGCCCGTACCACCCTCAAGACCACCGTCGAGATCGTGCGTAAACCCGCCGACCAGCGAGGATTCGCTGTACAGCCCCGTCGCTGGGTGGTGGACAGGACCCCGCCGTGCTGACCGCCAACCGCCGGCTGGCCCGCGACTACGAACGCCAGCCACAGGTCGCCGAGCCCTCATCCGCCGGGCCGCCGTCGCCGGCATGGCCCGCCAGATCACCCGCGGACACCCCGCCCGCCGTCAGACCCGCCGCACCTTCACCCGGCCCTGAC
>DASWRZ010000221.1:0-2765 GCA_036402935.1 Actinoplanes sp. | reverse complement strand
CGTCGCCGCTTGCCGACGCCTTGTCGTCGTCCTTGCCGCAGGCGGCGAGGGCGGTCGTGGCAAGCAGTGCGGCGGCGGCAAGGGCAAGCGCGCGTATGCGGCGGGAGCTCATGCTCACTCCTATTTCGTGTCGCGTCAGGGGCTGGTTCGTCAGGGCTGGTGCGTCAGGGAGACGGCGGAGAGCTCCGCCAGGGTGGTGTGGTCGACGACGCCCTCGATGGCTTCCTCGACCGCGAGCCACACGTTTCGCAGGCCGGTGGCGGCCCCGTGGTAGCTCGTGGTGGTGGTGGGCAGCCCGCGTACGGTGGTCAGCGCTCCGCCGACCGCCCGCACCACGTCGCCCACCGTGACTTCGTTCGCCGGACGGGCCAGCGCATAGCCGCCGTCGACACCGCGGTGACTGTGCAGCAGCCCGACCCGGCGCAGGTCGAGCAGGATGCCCTGCAGGAAGCTGAGCGGGATGTCCTGGGCGGCGGCCAGTTCGGCCGCCTTGACCAGGCGCGGTCGCGCGGCCGTTACGGCCAGCATGGCCCGGACGGCATAGTCCGTGCGCGCGGAGACGTACACGAATTCAGCCCCCTTCCCGCCCGTGGCGATCAAAACTCTGCTTTCTCTATCTGTTGGATGGGAATACTGGATGATATGGGGTTTGGTAGTCAAGGCCCATCCGGATGGCGGGACGCGCCGCAGCGCAGCCGGCGCGCTACTGTCAGCCTGTGGCGCGCAAAATCAAGATCCCCGCGACGAAATACCCGGTCGAGCGGTTCACGCTGGACAACGGACTCCGGGTGGTTCTGACGCCCGATCGCAGCGCGCCGGTGGTCGGCGTCGCGGTGGTCTACGACGTCGGCATCCGCTCCGAGCCGCAGGGTCGCACCGGCTTCGCCCACCTCTTCGAGCACCTCATGTTCCAGGGCTCGGAAAACCTGGAGAAGCTCGCGCACTTCCGGCACGTGCAGGGCGCGGGCGGCACCTTCAACGGCTCGACCCACCTCGACTACACCGACTACTTCGAGGTGCTGCCGGCCGGCGCCCTCGAGCGGGCGCTCTTCCTCGAGGCCGACCGCATGCGCGGCCCCCGGCTGACCGAGGAAAACCTGCGCAACCAGGTCGACGTGGTCAAGGAGGAGATCCGGGTCAACGTCCTCAACCGGCCGTACGGCGGCTTTCCCTGGCTGAGGCTGCCCCCGGTGATGTTCGAGACGTTCCCGAACGCGCACGACGGCTACGGCTCGTTCGCCGACCTCGAGAGCGCCACGGTCCAGGACGCGCAGGACTTCTTCGACCGCTACTACGCGTGCGGCAACGCGACGCTGGCGGTGGCGGGCGACTTCGACGTGGCCACGGCCAGCGAGATGATCAAGCGGCACTTCAACGACGTACCGGCAAGGCCGGCGCCCACGCGCCCGGACTTCGACGAACCGGGTCTGACCGCCGAGCGCCGCGAGGTCTACACCGACCGGCTCGCGCCGCTGCCCGCGGTCGCCGCCGGCTATCGGGTGCCCGACCCGATCGGCGACTTCACCGCGTTCCTGCCGTACGTGGTGCTGGCCGAGGTGCTCACCGACGGCGACGCGTCCCGGCTGGTCGAACGCCTGGTGCAGCGCGACCGCACGGTCACCAGCATCGGCGGCTACATCGGCTTCATGGGCGACGAGTTCCAGGTGCGCAACCCGACCGCGCTGCTGCTGCAGGCGTTCCTGCCGCCCGGCGGCGACGCGGGCAAGGTGCTGCGCACGGTCGACGAGGAGCTCGAACGGCTCGCCACCGACGGCCTGACCGCCGGCGAGCTCGAGCGCACCCAGGCGCGCATCGCCACCCACCTGCTGCGGGACACCGACGCGGTGCTCGGCCGGGCGCTGCCGATGGCGGTGCTCGAGCTGCAGCGCGGCCGCCCCGAGCTGCTCAACGAACTGCCCAAGCTGATCGGCGAGGTGACCGAGACGCAGATCACCGCGGCCGCCGCCGCCGTGCGTCCCGAAAGTCGCGCCACCGTCGAGGTCGTCCCCGGAGCCGTCGCATGAAAACCTTGCCTGACCTCGTTCCCGACGCCAAGCTCAAGCTGCCCAAGGAACTCGAGCGCACGCTCCCGTCCGGGCTGACCGTGATCGCCATCCGGCGCCCGGCGGTGCCGCTGGTCGAGCTGCGTCTGCGGGTGCCGTTCGGCCGGGCCTCGCTGCCTCGGGCCACCCTGCTTTCCCAGGCGCTGTTCACCGGCACCGGCACGATGTCGAGCGTGCAGATCGCGGCCGGGCTGCAGGCGGTCGGCGGCGGCCTGTCGGCCGGCCTCGACCCCGACCGGCTGCTGGTGACCGGCAACGCGCTGGCCGGCGGCCTCGACCGGATGCTCGAGATCCTGGCCTCGGTGCTGACCGATCCGGCCTATCCCAACGAGGAGGTGGCGACCGAGCGCGAGCGCCTGGTCGACCACATCCAGGTCGCCCAGAGCCAACCCGCGCACCTGGCCCGCACGGCGCTGCTCAAGCGGATGTACGGCCACCACCCGTACGCGGTGCAGACCCCGGAGCCCGAGCAGGTTCGCGGCGTACGCCCGGGCCAGCTGCGGTCGCTGCACGCCGACCGGATGCGCCCCGACGGCTCGGTGCTGGTGCTGGTCGGCGACATCAACCCGGAGAAGGCGATCGACGCGGCCGAGAAGGCGCTCGGCAGCTGGACCGGCCCGGGCAAGGACGGCGACGTGCCGCCCACCCCGGAGCTCGAGTCCGGCCCGCTGCTGCTGGTCGACCGGCCCGGCTCGGTGCAGT
>DASWRZ010000220.1:0-1937 GCA_036402935.1 Actinoplanes sp. | reverse complement strand
CGGTCGTACGCGATGATGTCGCCCACGCCCTGACGCAGCAGCAGCTTCATGATCGCCGTGCCGGCCGCACCGGCGCCCGACACCACGACCTTGACCTGGGCCATGTCCTTGCCGACCACCCGCAGGGCGTTGGTCAGCGCGGCCAGCACGCAGATCGCCGTGCCGTGCTGGTCGTCGTGGAAGACCGGGATGTCGAGCATCTCGCGCAGCCGGGCCTCGATCTCGAAGCAGCGCGGCGCCGCGATGTCCTCCAGGTTGATGCCGCCGTACGCCGGAGCGATCGCCCGGACGATGTTGACGATCTCGTCGGTGTCCTGGGTGTCGAGCACCACCGGCCACGCGTCGACCCCGCCGAACCGCTTGAACAGGGCGGCCTTGCCCTCCATCACCGGCATCGCGGCGGCCGGCCCGATGTTGCCCAGGCCGAGTACGGCCGAGCCGTCGCTCACCACGGCGACCGTGTTGCGCTTGATGGTCAGCCGGCGCGCGTCGGCCGGATTTTCCGCGATCGCCATGCAGACCCGGGCCACGCCCGGCGTGTACGCCCGGGACAGCTCGTCCCGGTTGCGCAGCGCGACCTTCGACGAGACCTCGATCTTGCCGCCCAGGTGCAGCAGGAACGTGCGGTCCGACACCTTCCGGACGTCGACCCCGTCGAGCTCCTCGAGCGTCTTCACGACCTGGTCGGCGTGGTTGGAGTCGGCCGTGTCACAGGTGAGGTCGACCAGCACCCGGGTGGGGTCCGAGTCGACGACGTCGAGCGCGGTGACGATGGCGCCGGCCTCACCGACGCAGGTGGTGAGCCGGCCGATGGACGAGGCGTCCGCGGTAACGGCAATACGGATCGTGATCGAAAATCCTGCGCTCGGCAGGCGGGTCGTCACCACGGTGTTCCCTCCGACGTTGGCGGGTGCTCCACCGCATTCTTGCTCTTCCGGAATATGAGTTTCCAATCCGGTGGTTGAAACAGGTTCAGACACCCCTACGAAACGCTTGGCCCGTTATGTAGGTGCGCCCGTTCGCGCGGCGTGCCACGATCGGGCTGAGGAGGTCACCTTTTGACTACTGAACTGTTCGATCCCAGCGTCGGCGAACTTGACCTGGAAGAGCGCCACTCGCTGCGCCGGGTAGCCGGGCTCTCCACCGAACTCACCGACATCACCGAGGTGGAATACCGCCAGCTGCGCCTGGAGCGCGTCGTGCTGGTCGGCGTCTGGACCGAGGGCAGTCAGGACGACGCGGACAACTCGCTGACCGAGCTGGCCGACCTCGCCAAGACCGCCGGCTCGGAGGTGCTCGAGGGCCTCATCCAGCGACGCGGCCGGCCCGACGCGGCTACCTTCATCGGCCGGGGCAAGGTCGACGAGCTGCGCGACGTGGTTGTCTCGTCCGGCGCCGACACGGTCATCTGCGACGGTGAGCTCTCCCCGTCCCAGCTGCGTAACCTCGAGCAGCAGGTCAAGGTCAAGGTCGTCGACCGGACGGCGCTGATCCTCGACATCTTCGCCCAGCACGCGAAGAGCAAAGAGGGCAAGGCGCAGGTCGAGCTGGCCCAGCTGCAATACCTCCTGCCACGCCTGCGTGGTTGGGGTGAGTCGCTCTCCCGCCAGAGCGGTGGTTCCGGCCGCGGTGGCGGTGCGGGCGGCGGCGTGGGCCTGCGTGGTCCCGGTGAGACCAAGCTCGAGACCGACCGCCGGCGCATCAACCAGCGCATCTCCCGGCTGCGCCGCGAGATCAAGGCCATGCGGACCGTACGCACCACCAAGCGCTCCCGCCGCGCGAGCAGCGGGGTGCCCGCAGTGGCGATCGCCGGCTACACCAACGCCGGCAAGTCGAGCCTGCTCAACCGCCTGACTCAGGCCGGGGTGCTGGTCGAGGACGCGCTGTTCGCCACCCTCGACCCGACCACCCGGCGGGCCGCCGCGGAAGACGGCCGG
>DASWRZ010000219.1:0-4610 GCA_036402935.1 Actinoplanes sp. | reverse complement strand
AGCCCCACCCAGGTCGTCACCAACTACCAGAACCTGATCAACCGCGACAAGGTCGACCTCGTCTTCGGGCCGTTCTCCAGCCTGCTTACCGTGCCCGCCTCCCAGGTCGCCAAGCGCTACGGATACGCGTTCCTGGAACCGGCCGGAGGCGGACCTGCGGTCTTCGCCCAGAAGCTGACCAACCTGTTCTTCGTCCAGCCCGCACCGGTGGTCAAATCCGGCGACGTGTTCGCCGACTGGGTGCTGTCGTTGCCGCCGGCGTCCCGGCCGAAGACGGCGGCCTACGCCGAACTCGACGACCCGTTCGCCTCGCCGATCGCCGAGAGCATCCGCACCCGCTTCGAGGCGGCCGGCATCCGCACGGTCTACAAGCAGGTCTATCCGGCCGAGACGCAGGACTTCTCGGCGATCATGGCCAAGGTCGCCGCGGCCAAGCCGGACGTGCTGGTCAGCGGCACCCAGAGCGACGACGCCTACGGCCAGGTCAAGAGCCTCGTCCAGCTCAAGTTCAGCCCGCAGTTCATGTTCATGTCCAACGGCGCCAACTCGCCGCTGGAGTTCCCCACCAAGGTCGGCCCGACCAACGTCAACGGCATCATGTCGGCCGGCGACTGGTTCCCCGGCTCGACCGCGACCGGCAGCGCCGACTTCACCGACGCCTACATCAAGGCCAACGGGGGCACCGCCGACACGATCGACAACAGCACCGCCGAGGCGTACGCCACCGGGCAGCTGATCGAGGCGGTCGCGAAACAGACGGGGAAGATCGACAACGCCACGATCATCTCGACCCTGCACAGCGGCAGCTGGCCGACCCTGCTCGGCGACCTGAGCTGGGACGCCTACGGGGCGCCGGCCGGCAGTTTCCACCTGATCCAGTGGCAGGGCGGAAAGCTGGTCCCGGTCTATCCGGCCGGCATCGCGAAGGCCACTCCGGTCTTCCCGAAGCCCAACTGGGGTACGCCGTGAACCGATCCGCCCGCCTCGCCACACGTCACCGCGCCGGAGCAGTGGAATGCACGCGCTGATCCAGGGCCTGATCCTGGGGGTGCTGACCGGAGGCGTCTACGCGCTGATGGCCTCCGGTCAGACCCTCATCTTCGGGATCATGAAGGTGATCAATCTGGCCCAGGGCGCCATGGTGATCCTCGGCGCCTACCTGGCCTACCAGCTGTTCACCTCGTTCGGGATCGACCCGTTCCTGGCCATTCCGATTACCACCGTGCTGATGTTCGGGCTCGGGGTCGGCGTCCAGCTGGCGTTCCTGCGCCCGTTGCGCTCCGAGGACCGCTCCGAGCTCAGCCTGCTCGTCACATTCGCCGTCGCGCTCCTGCTGGAGGGCGGGATGAGCGTGACCTGGAACGAGACGCGGCGCAGCATCAACACCGGTTACGCCAACGCCAGCTGGACGGTCGCCGGATATCAGATCACCCTCGTCCGACTCTGGGCCTTCCTGCTCTCCCTGGCCGTCCTGGGCCTGCTGTTCCTGCTGCTCAACCGCACCCGGTTCGGCCGAGCCGTGCGCGCCACCGTGCAGAACCCGGACTCGGCCCGGTTGCTGGGTGTCGAGACGGAACGGGTCTCCGCGCTCGGCTTCGGACTCGGCGCGGCCACCGCGGCGGCGGCCGGTTCGGTGTACGGGCTGCTCTACCCGTTCAACGCGGGCAGCCACTACGACCTGATCTCGCGGTTGCTGTCGATCGTCGTCCTCGGCGGCATGGGCAGCGTCGGCGGCGCCATGATCGCCGCGGTCATCGTCTCCACCTCCTCGGCGGTCGTCGCGTCGACGGTCTCGCCGGCCTGGTCGGAGATGACCTTCTTCGTGATCCTGATCCTGGTGCTGCTGGTACGGCCCCAGGGCATCTTCGGAACGGCCGCACGGGGCGCCATATGAGCACGCTGAGCAGGGCACGCGCGGCGGGGCCCGTACGCGGCCTCGTCTTCTTCGGGGCGCTGATCGTCATTCCGATGTTCGGGCTGCAGCACTGGGTGCTGAACCTGCTCATCTTCGTGATCATGTTCGCGGTGATGTCCAGTGCCTGGAACCTGGTCGGCGGTCTGGCCGGCTACCCGTCGCTGGGACACGCCGCGTTCTTCGGCATCGGCGCCTACGCACTTGGAATGATCTTCCGCGGGCACACCGTCACCACCGGCTACGAGCCGTTCTTCTGGCTGCCGGTCATCGGGCTGTTCGGCGCGCTGATCGGCTGGCCGATCGCGGTCATCTCGATGCGCACCCGGGCCGACGTATTCGCCATCGTCACGATCACCTTCCTGTTCGTGGTGCAGACCCTGGCGTTCAACCTGCACGGCCTCACCGGCGGCGCACAGGGCCTGGCCATGCCGATCGCGCCGTTCCCGGCCGCGACCTTCGAGCTGCCGTTCTACTACGTCCTGGTCGTGCTGCTCGTGCTCGCGCTCGGGCTGACCTACGCCGCGCTGCGCAGCAAGATCGGCTTGGCGCTGAGCGCCGTGCGCGCCGACGAGGACAAGGCCCGCGGCATCGGCGTGCCGACCACCGGAGTGAAAGTGCTGGCGTTCTCGGTCAGCGTCGGCCTCACCGCGATGGTCGGCGGCGTGTGGGCCTATTACGAGAGCTTCATCTATCCGCAGTTCGCCGTCGATCCACTGATCACCATCGCGATCGTGCTGATGACCTTCCTCGGCGGCCGGGCCACCCTGTGGGGACCGATCCTGGGCGCGTTCGTGCTCGAGGCCGGCCAGCAGCTCCTCGCGTATCAGCTGGGTGGCAGCCAGTTCTACTTGATCGCGTACGCCATGATCTTTTTGCTGGTCATGCTGTTCCTGCCCCGCGGAATCGTCTCCACCATCACCGAACGGCGCCGCCGCAGGATCCGACGGTCCGCCGGCGGCAGCGCACCGGCGGCACCGGCGGCCGATCTGGATCTGCAGGCCGCAACCGGCAGCCGGGAGCGTGGATGATGGGCGCCATCTTGACGCTTGACGGTCTGAGCAAGGGATTCGGCGGAGTGCGGGCGGTCGACGAGTGCTCGCTCGCGGTCGACGAGGGCACGATCACCGGGCTGATCGGGCCGAACGGCTCGGGCAAGACCACCGTGTTCAACATCATCACGGGATACCTGCGGGCGGACGCCGGGGTCGTACGGTTCGCCGGCCGGGACGTCACCGGGCAGGACACCGGGCGGCTCTACCGCCACGGGCTTTCCCGTACGTTCCAGCAGGCCCGCATCTTCCCGCAGCTGACCGTCCTGGAAAATCTGGTGGTGGCCGGCGGGCACTCCTGGTGGCAGCTCTTCCGCCGGCGGGTCGCCCGCACCGACCGGGCCGAGGCCGAGCGGCTGCTGGCCGAGTTCCGCCTCGACGCGATGGCCGACACGCCGGCGGAGGAGCTGTCCTACGGGCAACGCAAACTGCTGGAGTTCGCCGCCGTGCTGATGAGCGAACCCCGCCTGGTCCTGCTCGACGAGCCGACCGCAGGCGTCAACGGGGTCCTGATCGAGACCATGGAACGCCACATCCGGGCCCGCAACGCGACCGGCATTACGTTCCTGATCGTCGAGCACGACATGACCTTCGTGATGCGCCTCTGCGATCCCGTTGTGGTCCTCGACGCCGGTCGGCCGATCTTCACCGGCCCGCCGGCGGAGGTCCAGAACAACCCGCTCGTCCTCGACGCCTACCTCGGGAGCTAGCGCCATGCCGCCGATCCTGCAACTGCACGGCGTCGTGGCCGGCTACGGGGCCGGCGACATCCTCAAGGGTGTCGACCTCAGCGTCGAACCCGGCACGGTCACCTGCCTGATCGGCCCCAACGGCGCCGGCAAGTCGACGGTGCTCAAGACGATCAGTGGCCTGCTGCGCCCGACCCGCGGCCGGGTCATCTTCGCCGACCAGGAGATCGACCAGCTCCGCCCGCGCGCCCGCCTGTTGATGGGCATCGTGCACGTGCCGCAGGAGCGCAGCCTCTTCCCGGCGATGTCCGTCCGGGACAACCTGCTGATGGGCGGCCACGTGATCCGCGACCCGAAGGTGGTCAAAGCGCGCGTGGAACAGGCCGTCGCCGCGTTCCCGATCTGCGCCGACCGGGCTTCCGCGCAGGCCGGTTCGCTCTCCGGCGGCGAGCAGAAGCAGGTCGAGCTGGCCCGTACCCTGGTTCTCGATCCCAAGCTGGTGCTGCTCGACGAGCCGTCGATCGGGCTCGACCCGAAGTCACGGCACCTGGTCTTCGACAGCATCCACACGCTGTCCGCCACCGGTGTCACGATCCTGCTGGTGGAACAGAACGCGCGCTCCGGCCTGGCCGCCTCGGACGTCGGCGCGGTGCTGGAGGCCGGCCTGGTGCGCCTGGTCGCGGGCGCCGCCGACCTCCTCGAGGACCCGCAGGTGGCAAGGCTCTATCTGGGAGCCGGCGGCACAGTACCTCGACCCTGACCCGCACTTCCGGTACGCCTGCCCGACCGTGACCAGGTGGGCGATCACGTTACGGCGCCGGCGCGGCACGGTCTCCGGGCGCCACGAGCCGGGGAAGTCTGCCGGAACTCTGCCGATGGTCTGCCTGGAGCCCACGGTGCTGGTACCGCACGCTAGGTCAAGGCACCCAACGTCGCGCAGGCCGGACAGATCGCCGG
>DASWRZ010000218.1:0-10022 GCA_036402935.1 Actinoplanes sp. | reverse complement strand
CGCGTTCGATGGCGTGGACCAGGTTGCGTACGGGAGGCCAGCCGAACAGGCGCGGGTAGACCGACCAGAGTTTGGCCCCGAGCAGCGGCACCGACGCCAGGCCGGTCGCCACGTGCACCCCCTGGGTGACCCGGTACAGGTTGACCGGACGCGACGGCCAGCCGAACCAGAACGGCGGGTGCTGGATGAAGTGGCTGATCAGGCCGGTGACGAAACAGATCGTGAAGGCCACGGCGAGGGCCGATCCGAGGAGACTGGTGAGCCGGGGCGACCTCAGCTTCGAGTCGAAGGCATCGCGCCGCATCGGCCCGCGGCGCAGCGCCGCCGGCGGTGGCGGCCACGGCGCCTGCAGCCAGGCGATGCCGCGCCGGGTCAGCGTGACGACCCGGGCCGCCCGGGTGGTGGCGGGTTTCATCCCGGGATCAGCGTTGCGGACCATCGGCTCGCCTCCGTCCACGTCGTGAGCACTCGCCGGGCATTGCGGTGGCCGGCGCCGAGCCGGACGGCGTTGGCGGTCATGCCGCGGTCTCCGCCGGAACCAGTTCGGGCACGGCGGCGGCGAAACGGCTGCCGGCCGGGCAGAGCGCGGCCACCGCCCACGCGTCGGCGGCCGTGTCGACGTCGCTGAGCACCGGGAGCGCCGCCGGCCGCAATCCTCGTTGTTCCAGCGCGGCCCGGGTGAGCACGCCGGTGCCGGCCGTCGACATGGGAACGTCGCGCAATACTCGCGCGTGGCCCGGATCCCGCAGCCCGAGTGCCCACCAGCCGCCGTCCTCGGCGAAACCGAGAACCGCGTCGGTGCCGTCCTGAGCCAGCCGGCGGATCGCGGAGCCGAGAAGCTCCACAGTGGCCTGCGGGGTGTCCATGCCGATCAGCAGGCTGGCCACGCCGGGGATCGCGGTGTCGGCGAAAGCGTGGGCCAGGCGCTCGCCGAGCGGGCCACCGCGCTGCGGCGTCCGGCTCCAGCCCGGCGGCGCCGGCAGGTCACCGTCGACGACCAGGGTTCGCACCGAGGCGGGTGCCGCGGTGACGGTGTCGAGGGTGTCGGCGAGCGCCGCGGCCGCGATCCGGGCGGCCTGCTGCGGGGTGCACGGCGGGCACAGCCGGGTCTTGACCCGGCCCGGCACCGGTGCCTTGGCCAGGACCAGCAGCTGCACCTTCATCGGGTCAGCACCGCGCTCATGTCGCGGATGGCGCGGGCGGTGCCCCGAACCGTACCGGTGACTTTGGACTTCGTTCCCTCGGCCCGCGGGTGGTAGGCGACGTCGACCTCGGTGACCGTCCAATCGGCGCGGGCGGCGGCCACCAGCAGCTCGAGCGGATAGCCGAACCGGCGATCCCGAAGGCCGAGCGAGAGCAGGTCGTCGCGGCGGGCGGCCCGCATCGGGCCGATGTCATGCACGTCCAGGCCGGTCGTGCGGCGCAGTCGCCGGGCGAGGACGGCGTTGCCGAGGCGCGCGTGCGGTGGCCACGCCCGGCGGGTGGTCGGCCGGCGGCGGCCGAGGGCGAGGCGTACGGTGCCGGCCCGCACCGGGTCGGCGACCAGCGGCAGCTGTTCGGGGTCGAACGAGCCGTCGGCGTCCATCACACAGACCACGCCGTCGGCCGGGTCGGCCGCGACGACGCCGGCGTGCACGGCCGCGCCGTAGCCGGGTTGGGGCACGGTCACGACCCGTGCGCCGAGGCCGCGCGCGACATCGGCCGAGCCGTCGGTGGAGCCGTTGTCGGCGACGATCGCCCGGTATCCGGCGGGCAGCCGGCCCAGCAACCAGGCCAGGGCGGGCGCCTCGTTGAGACAGGGCAGTACGACGTCGGTCATGCCGAGAAGTTAGCCGTCGGCCCGGGCCGGGAGTCCGCGAATCGGCATTACGGTTTCTTACGGCCGAAATCTTCTTACGAACCGCTGACGTCCGGCCCGCGGCCGGTTCCTACGCCCTACGGTCGGCGACGTGACCCATGTACTCGTGACCGGCGGCGCCGGCTTCATCGGCTCCCATGTGACCGCTGCCCTCCTCGCCGCGGGCCATCAGGTACGCCTGCTGGACGTCGGCCACCCGGCCGCCCACCGCAGCGCCCTGCCCGAGGACGTGCACGGCGTGCCGGTCCTGCGGATCGACGTCCGCGACCGGGACGCGGTGGCCGACGCGCTTCGCGGGATCGACGCCGTGGTGCACCAGGCCGCCATGGTCGGCATGGGCGTCGACCTCGACGATCTGCCCGACTACGTCGGCTGCAACGACCTGGGCACCGCGGTACTGCTCGCCGAGATGGCCCGCGCCGGCGTGGATCGCCTCGTTCTCGCCAGCTCGATGGTCGTCTACGGCGAAGGCGCCTACGCCTGCCCGATCGACGGGCCGACCCGGCCCGCGGCCCGCGAGGTCGCGGATCTGGCCGCCGGCCGGTTCGATCCGGTCTGCCCGTCCTGCGGGCGCCCGTTGACCTCGGCTCTGGTCGAGGAGGACGCCCGGCTGGACCCCCGCAGCGTTTATGCCGCCACCAAGCTGGCCCAGGAACATCTGAGCGCGGCCTGGGCGCGGCAGACCGGCGGATCCGTTGCGGCGCTGCGCTACCACAACGTGTACGGGCCGGGAATGCCCAAGGACACGCCGTACAGCGGGGTCGCCGCGATCTTCCGGTCGGCACTGCAGGCCGGCCGGGCGCCGCGGGTGTTCGAGGACGGCGGGCAGCGACGCGACTTCGTGCACGTGTCCGATGTGGCCCGGGCGAACGTGGCCGCCCTGGAGGCGACCGCCGGGCGGTTGACCGGATTGCGGGCGTACAACGTGGCCTCGGGCCGACCGGCGACGGTGGGTGAGATGGCGGCGGTCCTCGCGGCCGCCGTCGGTGGCCCCGAGCCGGTCGTGACCGGCGAGTTCCGGCTCGGCGACGTCCGGCACGTGGTGGCCTCACCCGGCCGCGCCGCCGCCGAGCTCGGCTTCGCCGCGGAGATCGACCTGGTCACCGGCGTGACCGAGTTCGCGTACGCGGCGCTGCGCGGGTGACCGTCCGCACCCGGCCCCGTCCAGCCGTCGCGGGCCGGCGGGCATCGCGGGCCGATCTCGCCGCGGCGGGCGGCGGGTTCGGTCTCGTCGCACTGGCGTGTGTCGTCGGCGCGGTCCTCTACCTCGCCGGCCGTCCGGTGCACGCGAGCTCGGCCCCGTTCACCGGCACCTGGGTCCCGCATCTCGGACCCGGCACGCCGCTCGCGGTGATCGTGGCGGCCCTGGTCATCTGGCAGGGTCCCCAGCTCGCCGCCAACCTGGGCTGGCGCCGGCTGCTGGTCGCCGTCCATGCCGCCGCGGTGGCCTGGATCCTGTCGCTGGCGCTCGTGGACGGCTGGCACCGCGGCATCGCGGGCCGGCTCACCACCCGGTCCGAGTACCTCAGCCAGGTCGGCGCCGTCACCGACGTGCACGCGATGCTGCGCGGCTTCACCGGGCGGATTCTCGATTTCCGGCCGGACTCCTGGACCACCCATGTCGCGGGCCACCCGCCGGGCGCCTTCCTGGTCTTCATCGTGCTCGACCGGATCGGGCTCGGTGGCGGCGCCTGGGCGGCGCTGGTCTGTGTCGCCGCCGGAGCAGCGGCCGCGGTCGCCGTCCCGGTCACCATCCGGGCCCTCGGCGACGAGGCCGCGGCACGGGCGGCCGTACCGTTCCTGGTGCTCTTCCCCGGCGCGGTCTGGATCGGTGTCTCGGCCGACGGCCTCTTCACCGGCGTCACGGCAACCGGCCTGGCCATGCTGGCGATCGGGCTGACCCGGCGCAACCTCCTCGCCGGGCTCGCCGCGGGGCTGCTGCTGGGTTTCGGCCTCTACCTGTCGTACGGGCTCACCCTGATCGCCGTGCCGGCCCTGGCTGTGCTGATCCTCGCCCGCCGGATCCGGCCGCTGACGGCCCTCCCGGTCTGCGCGGCCGTCGCCGGAGCGCTCGGCGTGGTCACCGCGTTCACACTCTCCGGGTTCTGGTGGCTCGACGGCTATCACCTGGTGACCGTCCGGTACTACCAGGGCATCGCCCGCGTGCGCCCCTACGCCTACTGGGTCTGGGCCGATCTCGCGCTCGTCGCCGTCTGCGCCGGCCCGGCGGCGGCCGCGGCGCTGCGGCGCGCCGCCGTGGCATCGTCGCGGCTCACCCCGACGGTGCTGCTGCCGGGCGCGGCGTTACTCGCGATCCTGGCCGCCGACCTGTCCGGCTACAGCAAGGCCGAGGTGGAACGCATCTGGCTGCCGTTCGCGGTGTGGCTCCTGGCCGGAACCGCGATGCTGCCCGGGCCGGCCCGCCGCGGCTGGCTGGTCGCCCAGGCGGCGGTCGCTCTGCTCATCAACCACCTGCTGTTGACCACGTGGTGAGCCCGGCGGGTCGATGAGCGGCACCGACCCGTCGGCCGCCTCCGCGGCTGAAGGTCCACCGGATCGGCCGGACGACGAAAGACCCTTGGTCTGATAATTGCGGCCACGCTCAGCAGAAAGCGGACACCGCCGACAAGAAGAGTGCAACGGCCGGGACCGGCCGATGGCACTTGCCTTCTCGGGAAGGAACCGGCCGATGCCCGTCAGCGCCCCACCAGCCCGCCGCGGGCCTTCGTCGTGGTTCCGTAACCTCCCCGTGGCGGCCAAGCTCGCGGTCGGTTTCGCCGTGGTCTGCGCCTTCACCGTCGTGGTCGGTGTGGTGGGGACGCTGCGCCTGAACCAGACCGATGCCCGTACCGAGGCGATGTACCGGGACAACCTGCTCGCGATCAAGTACGTGGGCATCGTCGACAAAGACGCGGCGATGCTGCGCTTTCAGCTGACGAACATGCTGATCGCCTCGACCGCGCCGGACCGGGAGGCCGCGCAGCAGGCGATGACCCAGCTCGACGGCGATCTGGACCGGCAATGGACCGCCTACGAGGGCACCGACCTCACCGGCCACGAGGCCGAGATCCGCGCCTTCAAGGACAACCTCGCGGCCTACCGGCAGGTCCGCGACAACGAGCTGGTTCCGCTGGCCAAGGCCCGCAACACCACCCAGTTCCTGAACGTCCGCACGGCCAAGGCCGAGACGCCGATCAACACCGTCGTGCAGGCCCTGTCCACGCTGGCGGACTCCGAGACCCGCGCGGCCGACCAGTCCCTGGCCGACTCGAAGAGCGCCGCCGCCCAGGCCCGTACGTTGATCGTGGCGTTGATCATCGCCGCGGTGATCCTGTCGGTGCTGGTGGTCTTCGTCGTCAGCCGATCGATCGCCAAACCCTTGCAGCTCACCGTGCAGGTTCTCGCCCGGCTCGCCGAGGGGCGCCTCGACCAGCGGCTCACCGTCACCAGCCGCGACGAGATCGGCCGGATGAACGGATCCCTCAACACCGCCCTGGAGCAACTCACCGACGCCATGAGTGAGATCGGCCTCAACGTGCACACGCTGGCCTCGTCATCGGAGGAACTCGCCGTCGTCGCCACCACGGTCAACGACTCCGCCGAACGGTCATCCGGTCAAGCGCAGGCGGCTTCGTCGGCCGCCGAACAGATCAGCGTCAACATCGCCACCATCGCCGCGGGTTCCGAAGAGATCGGCGCGTCCATCTCCGAGATCGCACGATCCACCTCCAACGCGGCCGACGTCGCCGCCTCGGCCGTGCACAGCACCGCCGAGGCCGGCCGGATCGTTCACCAGCTCGGCACCTCCTCGGCCGAGATCGATCACGTGGTCAAGCTGATCACCAACATCGCCGAACAGACCAATCTGCTCGCGCTCAACGCGACCATCGAGGCCGCGCGGGCCGGCGAAGCCGGCAAGGGCTTCGCCGTAGTGGCGGCCGAAGTGAAGGATCTGGCCCAGGAAACCGCCCGCGCGACCGAGGACATCTCCACCCGGGTGAGCGCCATCCAGAGCGACTCCGCCGCCGCGGTCACCGCGATCGAAGCGATCAGCGAGGTCATCCAGAAGATCAACGACACGCAGACCGCGATCGCCGCCGCGGTCGAGCAGCAGACGGCGACCACGGCCGAAATGAGCCGCAACGTCAACGAAGTCGCCCTCGGATCGGCTGACATCAGCGCCAACGTCAGCGGCGTGGCCCAGGCCGCCACCGAAACCACCGCCGCGGCCGCCAGCACCGAACAGACCTCCACCGACCTCGCCCGCCTCGCCAGCGCCCTGCAGACGAACCTCGCCCGCTTCCGGTACTGACGCCGGCCGGACACCCCGCGGGGCTTCCGCACCGGCTGGCCGGTTTCTCAGCGACTGAGCGTTCTCAGCCACTGAGCGTTCTCAACGACTGAGCGCCTTCCAGGCCGCACCGAGCGACTGCCGGAAGCGCGCCGCGTCGAGGTCGCGGGTCATCTCTTCCTCGAGGCGCCGGACCGGCTCGGCGAGTTCTTTCAGCCGGGTCGTCCCCTGAACGGTGAGGTAGATCAGCATCTCGCGGCGGTTGCCCGGGTTGCGTTCGCGGCGGATCAGGCCGCGCGCCTCGAGCGCCGCCACCATGTCGGCCATGGCCTGGGCGGTGACGAAGGAGTTGCGGGCCAGTTGGGCCGTCGACAGCCCGTCGTGGCGCTCCAGCACGGTGAGAGCGGTGTATTGCAGGGCGGTGATGCCGGCCGGGCGGACGAGATCGGTCAGCCGTGCCCGGACCGACAGTTCGAGTTGCTTGACCAGGTAGAGCAGGGAAGGCACGGTCGCAGTCATCGGAGCGATCCTATGCCATTGACAGGAAACCTGTTGGACATCAAGCTGGTCATCAACAGGTTTCCTGTCTTTCTCTCTCCGGGTGGTGTTCATGGATCTCGGCGGCAAGGTGGCGATCGTGACCGGTAGCGGCCGCGGGTTGGGACTGGCGTACGCCAAGGCCCTGGCCGCCGCGGGCGCGGCCGTCGTGGTCAACGACGTCGATGCGGACGCGGTGGAAGCTGCCGTCGCCGCGATCGTCGACGCGGGCGGCCGGGCCGCCGGGGTGACCGCGCCGGTCGGCGACAGCGCGACCGCCGAGGCCCTGGTCGAAACCGCGGTCCGCGAGTTCGGGCGGCTCGACGTGTTGATCACCAACGCCGGCATCCTGCGCGACCGGGTGCTGTGGAAGATGTCCGACGAGGACTTCGACGCAGTGATCCGGGTGCACCTGCGCGGCACCTTCACCTGCGCCCGCGCCGCCGCGGTGCGCCTTCGGGAGCAGGGCGAGGGCGGCCGGATCATCGTGATCTCCTCGCCGGCCGGCCAGCGCGGCAACTTCGGCCAGACCAACTACGCCGCGGCCAAGGCGGGCATCGCGGCGATGGCCCGCACCTGGGCACTGGAACTGGCCCGCAGCGGCATCACCGTCAACGCCGTCGTGCCGGTCGCGGCCACCGAGATGACCAAGACCATCCCGGCCTTCGCACCGGTGATCGAGGAGTCCGAGCGCACCGGAGAGCCGCTGCCCGGGTGGCTGCGCCGCGACGAGGGCATGGGTACGGTCGACGACGTGACCGGACTGATCACCTTCCTCGCCTCGGACGCCTCCAAGGACATCACCGGCCAGGCGATCGGCGTCGGCGGCGACCGGCTCGCCCTCTGGGCCCACCCCCAGGAGAAGGCCGTCGCCTTCGCCGACGGCGGGTGGAGCGCTTCGTCGATCGGTGCGGCGCCGATCTTCGGCGCGCTGGAGACGTATGGCATTCCCGCTCCGACGGCACCGGAGGCGTGAGATGGACGTCGACTCCCTGACCGCCATCGACGTGCACACCCACGCCGAGATCAGCAAGGACGGGCACGGGTCGCTGAGCCCGGAGCTCTTCGGCGCGTCCGAGGAGTACTTCAAGGCGCAGGGGCACCGGCAGCCGACCATCGACGAGACCGCCGCGTACTACCGCGAGCGCCGGATGGCCGCGGTGGTGTTCACGGTCGACGCCGAGCACGCCACCGGCTGGCCGCGGATCGCCAACGAGGAGGTCGCCGAGAGCTGCGCGGCCCACCCCGACGTGCTGATCCCGTTCGGCAGCATCGATCCGCACAAGGGCCGGGCCGGCGCGCGCGAGGCGCGGCGCCTGGTCGCCGACTACGGCGTACGCGGCTTCAAGTTCCACCCGAGCATCCAGGCGTTCAGCCCCGACGACCGGATGGCCTACCCGCTCTACGAAGTGCTCGAGGAACTCGGCGTCCCGGCTCTGTTCCACACCGGACAGACCGGGATCGGCGCCGGCGTGCCCGGCGGTGGCGGGATCCGGCTGAAGTACTCGAATCCGATGCTCGTCGACGACGTGGCCGTCGACTTCCCCGAGCTGCGGATCATCCTCGCCCACCCGTCCTTCCCGTGGCAGGACGAGGCGCTGGCCGTGGCCACCCACAAGCCGTACGTCCACATCGACCTGTCCGGCTGGTCACCGAAGTACTTCCCGCCCCAGCTGGTGCGTTACGCCAACTCGCTGCTGCAGGACAAGGTGCTGTTCGGCTCCGACTACCCGGTCATCACCCCCGACCGCTGGCTCGCCGATTTCGACAAGCTCGAGATCAAGCCCGCGGTCCGCCCGAAGATCCTCAAGGAGAACGCCGCCCGCCTGCTCGGACTGACCCCCGCCCGTTCGGAGAGCAAGGAGACCGCGAAGTGATCAGTGTCAACGGACTCGACGAGATCAAGGCGCTGGCCGGGCGCGACCTCGGCCGCAGCGACTGGCTCGAGATCACCCAGGAACGGGTGAACATGTTCGCCGACGCCACCGGCGACCACCAGTGGATCCACGTGGACGTCGAGCGCGCCGCGGCCGGGCCGTTCGGTGGCCCGATCGCCCACGGTTACCTCACGCTGTCGCTGGTCATCCCGCTCTTCACCGAGCTGCTCGAGATCACCGGCACGACGATGAGCGTCAACTACGGCCTCGAGAAGGTGCGGTTCCCCAGTCCGGTCCGGGTCGGCTCGAAGATCCGGCTCGCCGCGACCGTGGCCGAGGTGACCGAGGTCGCCGGCAACGGCGTGCAGATGGTGCTCGACTTCACCGTGGAGATCGACGGTCAGCCCAAGCCGGCCTGCGTCGCGCGTCCCGTCTACCGCCACTACGCCTGATGCCTGCTCTCCCCCTGCACAACCGAGGCCTGGGATCCTGGCCGGCCCGGCGGGCGGCGATGTCCCCGGACCGGCCGGCCCTGCTCTTCGGTGACGAGGTCACCACGTACGCCCAGGTGCGCGACCGGATCGCCCGGCTGGCCTCGCAGCTGAGGGCGCGGGGCGTCAGCCCCGGCGACCGCGTCGCCTACCTCGGACCCAACCATCCGGCGTTCGTCGAGACGATGTTCGCCACCCACCTGCTCGGCGCGGTCTTCGTGCCGCTCAACTTCCGGCTCGCCGGGCCCGAGGTCGACTACATGCTGCGGCACAGCGGCGCCGCCGCGCTCGTGCACGCCCCGGGCATGGCCTTCTCGGTGCGGCCGGGTGCGGTCGTCGAGCTCGGCGACGCGTACGAGAACTGGCTGGAAGCCGCCGGTGAGCCGGCGGCGATCGACGTGCCGGTCGAGCCGGACGACGTGGCGTTCATCCTCTACACCTCCGGCACCACCGGGCGGCCGAAGGGTGCCACGCTCACGCACTCCAATGTGGTCTGGAACTGCTACAACCTGCTCGTCGGCGTCGACGTGGCCGGCGACGAGGTCACGCTGATCGGCGCACCGCTGTTCCACGTGGCCGCGCTCAACCAGTGCCTGCTGCCGACGTTCCTCAAGGGCGGCCGCAGCGTGATCATGCCGTCGTGGGGTGTCGACGAGGCGTTCGATCTGATCGCCCGGCACCGGGTGACCTGGATGTTCGGGGTGTCGGCGATGTTCGCGGGCCTCGCCCGGTCGTCCCGCTGGCAGGCCGCCGACCTGTCGTCGGTGCGGTCGGTGATGTCCGGGGGAGCGTCGGTGCCGCTGTCGTTGATCGAGGCGTATCAGGAGCGCGGGCTGACGTTCTGCCAGGGATACGGGATGACCGAGACCGCGCCCGGAGCCACCTTCCTCGAAGCGCGCGAGAGTGTGCGGCACATCGGCTCGGCCGGGCTCCCGGTCTTCTTCGCCGACGTGCGATGCGTTGGACCC
>DASWRZ010000217.1:0-6158 GCA_036402935.1 Actinoplanes sp. | reverse complement strand
CTGCTGCGCAACACGTACGTCGGTGTCGTGCAGCAGCAGGCGACGGCGGCCCTGGCCGACTGGGCGAAACAGGGCCAGAAAATGCCGGTCGCCCAGGCGCAGATCCTCAGCACGCCACCCGTGGTCATCGACGTGGTGCCGCTGCCGCCCGACGACACCAACGGGGTCTCGCTCGGCTTCCTCGCCCAGGCGCTCGCCCTCGGCGGAACGGTCGCCTCGATGGGGCTCGGCCGCCTCATCCCGCGGGCCAAGAAGTCATGGCGGCGCGGTATCGCGCACGTGACGACGCTCATCGCGTACGCCATCGGCTCGGCCACCGTCGTGCTGTGGTCGATGGGCTGGTTCGGCGTCGGCCGGGAGGCCGACCGGTGGGAGATGCTCGGCATCTTCTCGCTGATCTCGCTCGCCATCACCGCCTCGACGGCCGGCGCGGTGGCGCTGCTCGGTCCGCTCGGCGCGCTGGTCGGCGCCCTCTACTTCACGCTCGGCACGGTGATCTCCGGCGCGAGCATCCTGCCCGAATTCCTGCCGGGCTTCGGCCGGCACGTCGGCGAGAACCTGCCGACCGGGGCCGGCGTTCAAGCCGTACGCGACGACCTCTACTTCCCGGACGCGCCGGTGGCCGGGCATCTGCTGGTGCTGGCGCTCTACGCCGGCGTCGGTTGTGCGATCGTGCTGGTCACCAACATCCTCCCCAACCGCAGTGACCACACTTCCGAGGTCGAGCTGGAGTTGGTCGAGCGGCTGGAGGGAGCCGAGCGGCGCGAGCCGGTGGCGGTTGGCGCTCAGATTTCCTAGGCGCCGCCGAACAGCCTTACGTGGGAATCGACAAGGTGAACTCGCGCATCACGGACATTCAGAGCCGGATCCTGGCGTTGCAGGGCAAGATCGGGAGCACCGCTGCCCCGTCCACCTCCCCATCCTCGGCTGCCTCGGCTGCCTCCGCGTCTTCCTCGTCGTCGCAGTTCGCCGACTATCTGCAGGACGCGGTCTCCTCGACCGGAACCGGTACGGTCTCGGTGTCGGGGCAGAACTACACGCTGAACAGCAAGGGGATCCCCACCGAACTGGCGGGCTACGGCAACGGGAAGATCCCGCGGAGTGCTTTGGAGCAGGTGGGGAACACGAACCACCGGTTGTGGGCGCCCGCCGCGGAATCGCTGACCCGGATGATGGCGGACGCGAAGAAGGACGGCGTCAACATCGGCATCACCGACTCGTATCGGCCCTACGACGAGCAGGTCGATCTGGCCCGACGGAAGGGCCTGTACTCGCAGGGCGGGCTGGCGGCCAAGCCCGGCACCAGCGAACACGGGTGGGGAATGGCCGCCGACCTCGACCTGAACAGCAAGGCGCAGTCGTGGATGCACCAGAACGCCGCCAAGTACGGCTTCGTCAACAACGTCTCCCGCGAGTCGTGGCACTGGGCCTACAAACCCAACGGCGCGTAGATCAGCTCAGGCGCGGCAGATCAGTTCGCTGTGCAGCAGATCAGCTCAGGCGCGGCAGATCAGTTCGCTGTGCAGCAGCGAAAGCCAGCCGTCCTGATCGGCGGCCCAGGTGCGCCAGCCGTCGGAGATGCGCTGCAGATCGTCCTGGGTCGCGGCGCCCGTGCGGAGCGACTGGGCGGCCATGTCCGACTTGAGGACGCGGTCGGCCCACATGCCGCCCCACCAGTCGCGGTCGGTCTGGTTGGCGAAGCACCACGTGCTCGACGTGGCGGTCACGTCGGTGAAGCCGGCCGCGTGGGCCCACGACAGCAGCCGCCGGCCGGCGTCGGGCTCGCCGCCGTTGCCGCGGGCCACCTTCTCGTACAGGGCCAGCCACTCGTCCAGTTCCGGCAGCCGGGGCCACCAAGTGAACGCGGCGTAGTCACTGTCGCGGACCGCGACGATGCCGCCCGGCTTGGCCACCCGGCGCATCTCGCCCAGCGCCGCCACCGGGTCGGCGACGTGCTGGAGCACCTGGTGCGCGTGCACGACGTCGAACGTGTCGTCGGCGAAGCCGAGGGCGTGCACGTCGCCGACCTCGAACTCGACGTTGGCCAGGCCGCGGCGGGCGATCTCGGCGCGGGCCAGGTCGAGTGCCGGCTCGGTGACCTCGAGGGCCGTCACCCGGCCCGGTGTGACGAGTGTCGCCAGGTCGGCCGTGATGGTGCCGGGGCCGCAACCGACGTCGAGCACCGTGGCGCCGGAGGAAAGGTGCGGCAGGAGGTATCCGGCCGAATTCTCTGCGGTGCGCCAGCGGTGCGAGCGCAAGACCGATTCGTGATGCCCGTGCGTGTACGTCGCCATGCCCTCGACGCTAGACCCGACGTCCTCAAATGTGGGACAAGCTTCCCACGATATGAACAACGCGATTTCTTGAATCGCTGGTGAGGCCGTACTTTTGTTGCTCATGAGGATCGGCATTGTGGGCGCGACGGGACAGGTGGGCGGCGTCATGCGCCGGATCCTGGCCGAGCGTGAGTTCCCTGTAGACCAGCTTCGGCTCTTCGCCTCCGCGCGCAGCGCGGGTCGCACCCTTCCGTGGGGGGACGGCGAGGTCACCGTCGAGGACGCCGCGACCGCGGACTTCGGCGGCCTCGACATCGTCCTGTTCTCGGCCGGCAAGGGCAGCTCGAAGGAGTACGCGCCGCGCGTCGCCGAGGCCGGCGCCGTCGTGGTCGACAACTCGTCGGCCTGGCGGATGGACCCCGACGTGCCGCTGGTCGTCTCCGAGGTCAACCCGGACGCCGCGAAGCGCCGGCCCAAGGGCATCATCGCCAACCCCAACTGCACGACCATGGCCGCGATGCCGGTGCTCCGGCCGCTGCACGACGAGGCCGGGCTGGTCGCGATGATCGCCACCACCTACCAGGCCGTCTCCGGTGCCGGGCTGGCCGGCGTGGCCGAGCTCGACGAACAGGTCAAGAAGGTCGCCGACCGCGCCACCGAGCTGGCCTTCGACGGGTCGGCGGTCGAGTTCCCGGCGCCGCGGTCGTTCGCGCAGCCGATCGCCTTCAACGTGCTGCCGCTGGCCGGCAACCTCGTCGACGACGGCACCGGCGAGACCGACGAGGAGCAGAAGCTGCGCAACGAGACCCGGAAGATCCTCGACCTCCCCGAGCTGCTGGTCTCCGGAACGTGCGTGCGGGTTCCGGTCTTCACCGGGCACTCGCTGCAGATCAATGCGCGCTTCGCCCGTCCGCTTTCCCCTTCGCGGGCTCGCGAGCTGCTCGCCTCGGCCCCCGGCGTCGAACTGTCCGACGTGCCGACCCCCCTGCAGGCGGCCGGTCGTGACCCGTCCTATGTCGGGCGCATCCGGGTCGACCCGACGTCCGAGAACGCTCTGTCGTTCTTCGTCTCCAACGACAACTTGCGAAAGGGCGCGGCTTTGAACGCCGTACAGGTAGCGGAGCTCATCGCCGCCGAGCTTGCCTGACCCACCGTTTTTCGACCGCCCCGGCCTCTTGGCCGGGGCGGTTTGTCTTGAGCCCCGTTCGGGTTCCACAATGGAAATCTGGGACATTTTGCCCGAATCGGTGGCGGATGGTCGGTTTGCGAGGCAGAGTGATTGCATGAACGACAGTGGGCCCGTCGGAGGTGCCTATTTCTGGTGCCTCCGCCACCATCGGGTCGAGACCGGCGGCGACTTGTGTCCCGCCCAGTTCCGGCTCGGGCCCTACGCCACGGCTGACGAAGCGACGCGGGCACTCGACACGGTCGAGAAGCGCAATGCCGAGTGGGATGCCGAGGATGCCCGCTGGACCGGGGAGGACAGCTAACACCGTTCACCGGCTTTGAGTGTCCAAGCCGGATCCCGCAGTCTCCTCCTCGGAGACGAGCCCGCAGTCATTCGCAAGGAGGAAACACCCTGATGGCTCCTGCCAGAAAAACACCCATCAGACCGACAAAAGCCACAAATCTTTCGGGTACGCCGCCCCGCGCGGCCGCCGGAACCGCAAATGCCCGCAAGGCCGCTCCGGGAGGGGCGGCTGCTTCTGGTGTTGGCCCGTCGCGCGCGGGCGCCGCCGGGGGCGCGGGAGGCTCCGCGCGAAGCCGCAGCCGAAGCGCGGCCGAGTGGGTGATCGCCCAGCGCGAGGCGGGCACGTCGTCGTCCCCGTCGGCGGCGGGGCGGAAGCCGGCCGGGGGTCGGGCGGCCGCGAAAAACATGGCGGCTGCTCCGGCTGCGGGCAACGTCGCGGCTGCTGCGGCTGCGGGCAACGTCGCGGCTGCGAAGCCGGTCGCTGGAGCCAAGCCGGGCAAGACCGTGGTTGCCAAGCCCGTCGTGGGCGCCGGGCCGGCTTCGGTCAAGGGCGCGGCGGGGGCGAAAACCGGTGCGGTGAAGGCGATCGGGACCAAGGCCGTCGCTTCGAAGACCGCGGCGCCGAAGGCCGCCGGGAGCAAGGCGCGCGGAGCCAAGGTCGCGGCGGCCGGGGCCGGAGGGCCCAAGGTCACCCGGGCGAAGGTCGGCGCGGCGCCGGTTGCGGAGATCGGGGTGGCTCGGACCAAGGCTGCTTCGCTGAAGGCGGCCGGGCGGAAGGCGGCCGGAGCCAGGACCGCCGGGCCACGTGCCGGGGCCGAGGGTGTGGCGGTGATGCCTGCTGCCGGGCAACGCGGGATGGCGACGGTTGTGGACATCAAGTCGGCCGGCGGCAAAGCGAGGTCGACCAGGGCGGGTGCTGGCAAGGCGGCGGTGACCAGGGCGGGTGCTGGCAAGGCGACGGTGGCCAAGGCGGGTGCTGGCAAGGCGACGATGACCAAGGTCGGCGGTGGCAAGGCGACGGAGACCAAGGTTGGCGCTGCGAAGTCGACGGTGACCAAGGCGGGTGCGGCGAAGATCGCGGGTGCGGCGAAGATCGCGGGAGTTCGGGCGAGCGGTGCGAAGGCGGGGCGGGGCGGCGGTGCCAAGGTGGCCGGTGCGACGGCGGCTGGGGGAAGGGTGGCCGGTGCGACGGTGGCTGGGAGCAAAGTGGCCGGTGTGAACAAGGCCGCCGGTGGGCGCAGGCGGGTTGCGGCGGCGGTCAGCACGGTGTCGGGGATTACCGCGCGGACGGACGAGCCGGCGGCGGTGGAGTCGGCCGAGCCGCAGATGGCTGCGCCGACCGAGTCCGGGGTCGCGGCGCCTCCTGCGCCGGGCACCGGTGCCGCGATGGCGGCGGCCGAGGGTCGGGTGACCGCGGACAAGGTGGCCGAAGAGGTCGCGGCGGCCGAGTCGGCGGCGGCAGAATCGGCGCCCAGCCGGAACGACGCCGTGAAGAAGACCGCGAGCAAGGCCGCGGCGGCCAAGAAGGCGGCCGAAGCTACGGCGGCCGCGGTGCAGAGGGCCAGGGCTCAGGCGGGTGCGATGAGCAAGGCGAGGGCTACCAAGGCGACGGCGGCGAAAAGCGCGGCCGCTAAAGCTGCGAAAGCCGGTGCCGGGACGTCGGCGGCGTCGAAGATAGCTGTGAGTAAGGCGAAGTCGGCCCCGGCCAAGAAGACTGCGGCCTCGGACACGGCGGCCAGGACGGCGATGACGAAGGCGGCCGCGGGCAGGGTGGCGGCGGCGAAGGCTGGTACGGCGACGGCTGGTACGGCGAAGGCTGGTACGGCGAAGAAGACCGCCGCCAAGGTGGCGGCGAAGTCGACGGGGGCCGCGGCTACGGCGGCCAAGAGAGCGGCGGCGACGAACATGACAGCTGCGAAGAGCACCACGGCGGCGAAGAAGACGGCCGGGCGGGGCGCGGGAGCGACCGCTGCGGCCCGGAAGTCGGCGGCGGAGGCCAACCGGATGGCGGCCCGGTCGGCGGCCACGATGGCGAGGACCACCGGCGCCAAGGCGGCTGCGGCGGCGCGGACCGCGGAGGCCAACATGGAGGCGGCCAAGGCGGGCGGGACCAAGGCGACCGCTGCGCGGGCCAGTGCCACGAAGGCCGGTGTGGCGGCCAAGAAGGCCCTGGCCAAGGCCGCCGCGGCGAAGAACACGGCGGCCACGAAGGCGACCGCGACCAAGTCGTCTGGGTCCAGGGCGACAGGGTCCAGGGCGACAGGGTCCAGGGCGACCGCGTCCAAGGCGACCGCGTCCAAGGCGACCGCGTCCAAGGCGACCGCGTCCAAGGCGACTGGGAGTAGGGCGACCGGGACCAAGGCGACGGGGAGTAGGGCGACCGGGACCAAGGCGACTGGGATGAGGGCGAC
>DASWRZ010000216.1:0-1568 GCA_036402935.1 Actinoplanes sp. | reverse complement strand
TGGTCGTAGAGCCAGATCGAGTCCCACGGGCCGGCGTCGGCGGCCTTGGCCACCGCGGTCATCGCCTCGTACTGCTCGACCGGGTCGGCGATCTCGACCAGGTCCATCTTCCAGCCCTGCGGGACAAAGACTCCGAAGCGCACGCTCATGGTCAACAACTTAACCCGCAGAGCGTGTCGAAAACCGATCGGCCGTCTCGTCCACGGGTAGAGCAACATCACCACCACGGAAGGAAAATGTCTGTCATGCCGCGTTACCTGCTGATCGTCGACTACCGGCCGGGCGTCATCGACACCCCGATGGAGAAGTGGAAGCCGGCGGAGATCAAGGCGCACCTGGACTACTACGACGCTCTCAACGCCGAGCTCACCGCGAACGGCGAGCTGGTCGGCGGCGAGGCGCTCACCGGCCTCGAGTACGCCCGGGTGGTCACGGCCGACGGCCGCACCGCCCCGGTGATCACCGACGGCCCGTACGCCGAGTTCAAGGAGATGCTGGCCGGCTTCCAGACCGTCGTGGTCGACTCCGAGGCCCGCGCGCTCGAGATCGCGGCCCGGGTCTCGGCCGTGCCCGGGCCGGGCGGGGTGCCTCTCCAGCAGCCGATCACCGTCCGCCGGGTGATGGACGCGGCCGACTTCGACCGGTTGATGGCAGGCGAATGATCCCAGATCTGCGGTCGAGAACGACGACACCCTGGCCCTGCTGCTGGAACGGATGACCGGCAGCCCGGTGGTGGCGCTCAACCGGGTCGTCGCGGTGGCCATGATGGACGGTCCGCGGGCCGGGCTGAAGCTGCTCGGCGAACGGGGAGAGAACGTGGCCGGCGGCCATCGGCGGGACGCCGTGCGTGCGCACCTGCTCGAACGGGCCGGGGAGACGGAAGCGGCGATCGAGGCCTACCGGGCGGCCGCGGCGGCCACCGCGAGCCTTCCGGAGAGGCGGTACCTGACCATGCGGGCGGCCCGCCTCGGATAACGGTCTCGCAACGGGGTTTCCTTTGCCGGCCGGGTCACGCCAGGCTGTCTGATGATTCAGGCACCGGACGGGGGCAGATGTACTACGTGAGCTTCGGCGCGGTCCGCCGGCGCACCGGGCAGGCCGTGCTGGTGGCGGTGCTGGCCGCGATTCTGGCGACGGCCGCCGTCGCGGCCTGCTGGTACGGGTTCGCGACCGCCTCGCGGGCGGCGGGCGCGGTCGCCGGTGCGGCACCGGCGTCCGAGCGGGTGATCTCGGTGCGGCACGACGCCGGCACCGACGGCGACCCGCGGGCCGCGCTCGACGCGTTCGGTGCCCGGATCCGTGGCCTGCTCAGGCTTGCCGGCGCGGTGCCGCTGACCGGTCTCGAGGCGGATACGACGTACACCCAGGCGGGCAAGAACACCGCCGGCGTCAGCACCGGCCTGCCACTGACCTATCGCGACGACTTCTGCGATCACGTACGGCTGACCGGTTCCTGCCCGGCCGCCACGGGTGACGCCGCGATCAGCGCCGACGTGGCCCAGCGCACCCAGCTCAAACCGGGCGACCGGATCGTGGTCGACCCGGCCGCCGGTTCGGGCGCGGTGCCG
>DASWRZ010000215.1:0-1894 GCA_036402935.1 Actinoplanes sp. | reverse complement strand
CCGCGACCCGGCCGACGCGGACGATCTGGTCGCCGAGACGTTCGCCAAGGTTTTCGCCTCGCTGCGGTCCGGACGGGGACCACTGGTCGCGTTCCGCGCCTACCTGCACACGACCATGCGGCATGTCTGCTACCACCGGGCCCGCCGCGACCGGCGGCTCGAGTTCACCGACGACCTGACCCGCTACGACGAGGGCCTGCCGTTCACCGACCCGGCCCTCGACCGGCTGGAGCGGGCGTACGCCGCGGCCGCCTTCCGCAAGCTGCCGCCCCGCTGGCAGGACGTGCTCTGGCAGACCGAGGTCGAGGGCAACACCCCGGCCGAGGTCGCGAGCGTCCTCGGGATGACGCCCAACGCGGTCGCCGTGCTCGCCCACCGGGCCCGGGAGGGTCTGCGCAGCCTCTATCTGCAGCAGCACGTGACCACGGCCGAACACCCCGAGTGCCGGTGGGCCGGCGATCGGCTGGGCGGCCAGCTGCGGGGCCGGCTCGCGACCCGGGACGCCGGCCGGATGAGCGCCCACCTCGGCTGGTGCGCGGAGTGCCGGGGACGGCTGGCCGAACTGAGCGAGATCGACGGATTCCGCCACCGTCGGTATCGGCAGCGTCACCACGCCGGGAGTGCCGGTTAAGACTCGCGAACGAAAACTGCGTTCCGTGACAGGCGCCGGTACTGTCGGGTTCGTGCCCGACACCCCACTCTCCGGCCTGCGCGCCAAGCTTCGTGGGCTGGTGCGGGAGCTCGGCAAGTTCGGCACGGTGGGCGCGATCTCGTTCACGATCGACACCGTCATCTTCAACCTGATGCTCGGCGCGGGTGCCGAGACCCTGGTCGCCAAGCTGGTCTCGACCGTGGTGGCGACCACCGTCGCGTTCCTCGGCAACCGCTTCTGGACCTGGCGGCACCGGGCCCACACCCACATGGCCCGGCAATACACCATGTTCTTCGTGCTCAACGCGATCGGCCTCGGCATCGGGCTCGGCTGTCTCGCGATCAGCCACTACGCCCTCGGCGCGATCTGGCCGGCCTTCCAGAGCCGCCTCGCCGACAACGTCTCGGCACAGATCGTCGGCACCGCCGCGGGCACGCTGTTCCGGTTCTGGTCCTATCGACGCTTTGTGTTCCCGGACACGGCCGCCGTGGCGGACGACGGCCATGACCTGCGGGATGACACTCGTGCGGCAACTGTGACGCCGCCCCCTTCCCCCCTCAGTGACTCGGCGTGACCGTCGACCCTCCCGTAAGGTAGCCCAATGCCCTCAGCCACCTCGCTGATCGAACGCTTGCGCCATTTCGCCCCCGAAGCCATCGCGTTCGGCGTCATCGGTGCCGGCAACACGCTGCTCTACATGGCGATCACCTGGGCGGCGCTGCCGATCGGCGCGGTCAAGGCGAGCGTCGTCGCCACGGTCATCACGACCACGCTGGCGTACATCGCCAACCGCTACTGGACCTACCGCAACCACACCCGCACCGCGCTCCGGCGCGAATACCTTCTGTTCTTCGGGTTCAACCTGGTCGGCATGGTCATCCAGTCCGGCGCGGTGGCGATCGGGAAGTACGGCTTCGGCCTCACCGAGGACAACGACAAGTTCGCCTTCATGGGCGTGACCGTGATCGGCATCCTGATCGCCACGGTGTTCCGGTTCTGGGCCTACCGCACGTTCGTGTTCCTCAAGCCGCCGGTCGACGGGCACGAGGCGGCAATCGCCGACCTGGACGCCACGGCCGGTTTCGCCGAGCTGAGCGCCGAGGACACGGCGGGCAGCGTGGCCGCTCTGGACCTGAACTTCGAGCCCGAGCTCGACCGCCGGTAGCCTTACTTCGCGGTCCGGCGCCCGAACAAGCCGCGGCGCTGGACCGGCACTTCCGGCTCCGGTTCCTCCTCGTCCTC
>DASWRZ010000214.1:0-2873 GCA_036402935.1 Actinoplanes sp. | reverse complement strand
GCCGCCGCCGCTGCCGCAGACGATGTACGTGTCGCCGTCCGGCGCGGCCACGAGCGGGTTGACGAACTCCTTGCCGGACTTGCGGCCCGGGGTGTGCAGCAGGAGGGTCTTCTTTCCCTCCCAGTGGCCGCCGAGTACACCCGCGTTGTTACGGAAGTTCTCGATCACGGTGTCATTGAACGAAGCCATGGCCAGTAGATTAGTTGACGGAGGGAATTTCCACCCCGATTGTGAGCTGCGTCGCTCTCCCGTGTCGCGGCCGGTGCAGAGGCGACGAATATCGGGCTGTCGGCCGGGCGGACATCCGCGGGAGCTGATACAGAGGAACCCATGAAGCGTCCGCTCCTGATCGGGGCCGTGCTGGCCCTGTCTGTTCCGCTCCTGGCAACACCTGCCCACGCCTCTTCGTCGAAGTGCATCCCCGGCGCGACCGCCGTCTCCTACAGCGACGGCCTCGACAAAGTGGTGTACAACGGCGTGACCGTCGGCGGCCTGTCGAACGTCGCCTGGGACAAGCGCTCCGGCTCCTGGGTGTCCTCGGTCGACAACCACGGCTCCGACCCGGCCCGCATCTGGTTCTGGCGCAACCCGGCCGACCCCAGGGTCGTCCGCGACCCGCTGGTGCTCAAGAAGGCCGACGGTACGCCGTACGACGGCACCACCTCCGACAACGAGGGCCTGGCCGTGCTCCCGAACGGTGACTTCCTGGTCAGCTCCGAGACCGAGCCGTCGATCCGGATCTTCGGGCGGGACGGCGTACAGAAGTCGTCCCTGCCCGTGCCGGCGCGGTTCGCCGTCGCCCCGGCCGGCCAGGCCACCACGAACGCCACGCTGGAGGGCCTGACCATCACGCCCGCCGGCAACCGCGTCGTCGCGGCGATGGAGGGCGCGCTCTCCGGCGACACCGACGCGACCCTGCACCGGTTCCTCGTCTACGACCTGGGCCGGCACGGCTGGAAGCTGACCGCGCAGTGGGCCTACCGGGCCGATGCCGGGCAGCGCATCCCCGAGGTCGCCGCCTACGGCCGCGACTCGCTGCTGGTCATGGAGGCGTCGTTCAGCACCGACACCGGCAACGCGGTCAAGCTCTACTCGGTGTCGGCCACCCGCCGGGCGGTCGATGTCAGCGAGCTGGCCGACCTGGCCACCGCGCCGAGCCGGTCTATCCTGCACAAGAAACTGGTCGCCGATCTGGTCAAGTGCCCGACCCTGGGTGCGCCGTCGCGCGAGACGCAGGCCAACCCGCTGCTCGACAACTACGAGGGCATGGCGGTCGCGCCCACCATCCACGGCGACGTGATCGACATAATCAGCGACGACAACTTCAGTGCCACCCAGTTCACCCGGGTGCTGACCCTACGGTCGTGGTTGCCGAACGTGTGGTGACCGGCGAGTGAACCCTTCTCGCTGAGCTCCGGGGCAAGCCTGGCCGCGTTTTATCCTTCGCGCTGTCTCGATGCACCTGTGCCATGAGGAGCTACGGAAATGCCGCAAGCCGGACGTCTAGCCGTGGCGGCGGTCCTCACGGTCGCCGCCGCGACCGCCTGCAGTTCGCCGGCGCCGGCCCCGCCCAAGGAGCCCGGAGTTCAGGTCGCGCGGGGCCGCTGCGGGGTGGGCTGGGACTCGCCGAAGGGCGGCGACCAGACCATCGAGGTGCGCAACACCGATTCGGTGACGATGGAGGTCGAGCTGGTCGATCCGGCCTCGCACGGCATCTACGGCGAGATCGAGTCGCTGGCCCCCGCCACGACCCGCTCCTTCCACCTGGTGCTCGGCAACGGCAACTACGCCTTCACCTGCCTGCCCGACGGCGCCGACCTGGAGACCGGGCCGAGCGTGACGATCAAGGACGGTCCGGCCAAGGGCGCCGCCGCGATCATCCCGGTCTCGGAGTCCGACCTGGCGCCCGCGGTGAAGACCTACCGTTCGCACGTGGCGACCGGACTCGCCACTCTGGCCGCGAACGTCAGCACCCTGCGTACGGAATTGGGGTCGGGGGACCGCGAGCGGTCCCGCAAAGCGTGGTTGGTCGCCCAGCTCGCCTACACCCGGCTGGGCGCGGCCTACGACACCTTCGGTGACTCGGCCGACGCCGTCGACGGCATGCCGGACGGCCTGCCGGGCGGGGTCCACGACAAGGACTGGACCGGGCTGCGCCGCATCGAGTACGGGCTGTGGCACAACGACTCGATGCCGGCGCTCGCCGCCCTGGGCAGCCGGTTGTCGAGCGCCGTGGCGAGCCTGCGCCGCGACTTCGACAAGGAGCGCACCGATCCCAACGACCTGCCGCTGCGCTCCCACGAGATCCTCGAGAACACGCTGCAGTTCGAGCTCAGCGGCTCCGCGGATCAGGGTGCGCACGCCGAGCTCGCGGTCGTGTCGGCCAACCTCGACGGCACCGAGATGGTGCTCGACGCGATCGCGCCGCAGATCCAGCCGCGCTACCCGGCCCTGGCCACCGTCCGGGGCGAGCTCGCCGAGCTCAAGCGGCTCGTCGGCTCGCACGACCGGGGCGGGGCGTGGGCGTTGCAGTCGCTGTCCACGCACGACCGCGAGGAGTTGGATGGCAAGCTCGGCCGTCTGCTCGAAGATCTCGCCCCGATCGCCGCGATCGGCGAGGTACGGAGGACTCAGTGAGCACCAACCGACGTAACTTCCTCCGTGGCCTCGGGGTGGGCGCGGCCGGCCTGGCCATCGGTCCGGAAGCGTTCAAAGCCGCGGCGACGGTGGCGTTCCACGGCGTCCATCAGGCCGGCATCGTCACCGCGCCGCAGGCGCACGCCACCCACGTCTCGTTCGACCTGATCGTCGACAACCGGTCGGAGCTCACCGAGCTGTTCCACACGATCACCGACCGGGCCCGCTTCCTGACC
>DASWRZ010000213.1:0-15617 GCA_036402935.1 Actinoplanes sp. | reverse complement strand
TACGCCGTACGCCTGTGCACCACCGACGGCAGCGCACCCACCACCGCCTCGACCCACTACCTGTTCCACGGGCAGTGCCTGGCGATGGAGAACCTGACCCAGACCGACTCGTGGAAGCCGACCACGGCCGACTCCACCGCCGCCGGGTCATACCGCCTGACCGTCGAACGGACCAACTACGGGCTGGTCACCTGGCGGGGCACGGTCGGCGGGACCCCGGTCGCGTTCACCAGCCTGCGCTCGACCTATCGCCACGAGGCCGAGTCGGCGATCGGCTTCCAGATGTTCAACGACCCCGACCAGATGAGCACGCCGGCCGCCTTCACCAACTCGGCCGCGCAGATCTCCTTCGCGTTCAACTGGTTCTACGTGAACTCGACCGACTCGGCGTACTACACCTCCGGCGCCGAACCGGTGCGCCCGGCCACCGCCGACCCCAACCTGCCCACCTGGGGCGACGCCGCCGACGAATGGACGGGCTGGAACCCGGCCGGCAACACCGCGACCTACGTTTCCGGGAGTGCCCACCCGCAGGCGGTCGACCAGGACTACTTCGTCAGCTGGAACAACAAGCCCGCCAACGGATTCTCGGCCGCCGACGGCAACTTCAGCTGGGGTCCGGTCCAGCGGGTCGACCTGCTCGACAAGCCGCTCAAGGCGGGCATCGCGGCCGGCACCAGGTACGACCGGGCGGCGCTGCTCAAGGTCGTCGAGAACGCGGCGCTCACCGACCTGCGCGGCCAGGAGGTGCTGCCCGACGTGCTCCGGGTGATCGACACGGCCGCGGTAGCCGACCCGTCGCAGGCCGCCGCGCTGACCAAGCTGCGGACGTGGCTGCAGAACGGCGCCAAGCGGACCGAGACCGCGCCCGGAAGCAAGACCTACCAGGACGCCGACGCGATCCGGATCTTCGACGCGTGGTGGCCGAAGCTGGTGCAGGCCGAGTTCGGCTCCGGGCTCGGCGACGACCTGTTCGGTGCGCTGGTCGACGCCTTGCAGATCAACGAGTCGCCGTCCGGCGGGCAGACCGGGCCGGTCTCCGACCTGCCCGGCTCGGCCAACGAGGCGCAGGCCCACAAGGGCTCCTCCTTCCAGTACGGCTGGTGGGGCTACGTCGACAAGGACCTGCGCGCGGTCATGGGCGACCCGGTGCCGGGCTGGTCGCGTACGTACTGCGGCACCGTCGCGGACTGCCGCGGCGCTCTGCTCACCAGCCTGTCGGCCGCGCTGGCCGAGCCGGCCTCGACGACCTACCCGGGCGACGCCAACTGCTCGGCCGGCGACCAGTGGTGCGCCGACGCGATCCTGCAGTCCCCGCTCGGCGGCGTCGACCACGACCTGATCGCGTGGCAGAACCGCCCCACCTACCAGCAGGTCGTGTCGTTCCCGGCCCGGCGCGGCGACGACGTGTCGGACCTGGCCCTCGGTAAAACGGCCGGCGCGTCCAGCACCCAGTCCGGCAACCCGGCGGCCAACGCGGTCGACGGCAACGTGAACAGCCGCTGGGCCAGTTCGTGGGACGACAACCAGTGGCTGCGGATCGACCTCGGCTCGGCCCGCCCGGTGGCCCGCGTATCGGTGCGGTGGGAGGCCGCGTACGCCGGCTCCTACCGGATCGAAACCTCGACCGACGGCACCACCTGGACCACCGCGGCCGCCGTGACCTCCGGTCACGGCGGCCTGGAGACGGCCGCCTTCCCGGCGACCTCAGCCCGCTATGTACGCCTGTACTGCCTGACCCGCGGCACGTCCTACGGCTTCTCGACCTACGAGGTGGAGGTCTACTCGCACTGAAATCCCGCTTTCCGGAACCGTCCCGGGTCCGAGAGCGCGTCCGTCGAGTCGACGGCCTGGTCGACCGTGCCCGGCCGCCGCGGGATGCCCCGGCGGCGCCCGAGCCGGTCGGTCAGGCGGTAGTACCGCTCGGCGATCTCGATCCCGTCACAGCACCTCGACCGTCACGTCGGCGGCGTCGCCGGCCTCGATCTTCTGCGCCTTGCGCACGGCCTTCTTCACCGGCAGCACGTAGCACCCGCTCTTGCCGTCCGGAAAGATCGACGTGCGCCAGGTCGTCGTCCCGATCCGCGCCTCGACCCGCACCGCCCCGAACCCGCGCCGATCGAGCCCACCGGTCATCTCCCGGATCTCCTCGGACTCGTCCTCCGGCAGGCTGACGAACGTCCACCCCTCGTCCGGACGCGCGTCCCACAACCACAGCTCAGCCCGAAACTCCACGATCACCCTGGTTTCACCACCCGATCCGTGCAACGGAAAACCCAGCAGGACTTCGACTCTGTCACCCGCGGCGTCGCGGTGGGCCGGGCTTCTGGCCATGGTCCGCACGGCGGGAATCGTCAGCGGCCCGGCCGTGACGGCCGGTCAGGCCGGATCCTCGTGGCCCCGCAGCTGCCGGGCGACCTCCCCGAGGGAGCGGCCCCGCGGCTCGCGGGCCAGCCGGCGCAAGCGGGCGCGGATGCGGTCGCGGCGTTCTCTCGGGAAGAGCGTGAGCAGGCCGGTGCCGGTCGCCGCGGCGCACATGCCGGCCAGGGGCAGGAAGGCGGCCGCGTTCTCGGGCGAGTGGACGAGCGAGCCGGCGCCGGCCGAGGCGACCGCGCCCGCCAGGCCGACAATGCCGAGGGCGGCGAACTGCTTGGCGCGGTACTCGGACAGCGTCCACGGCCTGTCCCGGCGTGCCACCAGGAAGGTGCCGGCGGCGACCTGGAGAACGCCCGCGACGACAAGCCACACCACCAGAGCGACCTCGGCGTGTGACTGCAGCGCCGCCTTGACCGTCGCCGGGCCGGCCGCGACCAGCGCCATGCCGCCGAGCACCAGCAGGGCGGCCCGGGCGTCGGCCGCGGTCGAGGTCGCGACCGCGGCCAGCGCCGCGACCAGGAACATCACGTAGCCGCCCCAGGTGCCGAGCAGCGCGACGAGCGCAAGCACGAAGGCCACCGTCGCCGCCACCGTGATGACGAGGCCGCGCAGCCCGGACCGGGGGTGCCAGAACCGTACCGACTCGATCCAGCGGAAGACGCCGTAGAGCACGAGCGACGCCGCCAGCAGCATGAGGGCCGCCCGGACGTCGGTCGTCACCAGGTTGACGACGGTGGCCGTGGCCACGCCCGACCAGTAGCCGCTGTGACGCCGCGGGGGCTTCGCATCGTCCATCCGACCATCATGGACCGCGGATGCGCGGGCCTAGGCGATCGCGCGGATCCGGGTCACCAGCACCGAGCCGAGCACGGTCACGGCGGCCACGATCACGTAGAGGACCGGGTAGCCGCCGAGATAGGCGACGATCGGGAACGCCAGCGCCGGGCCGAGCACCTGCGGGGCCGAGTTGGCGATGTTGATGATGCCGAGGTCGCGGCCCCGGTCCTGCTCGGTCGGCAGGACCTGCGTGATCAGGGCCTGGTCGACCGAGAGGTAGACGCCGAAACCGAGGCCGAGCACGAACGCCGCGACCAGCGCGCCGGTCCACGTCGGCCAGACGGCCAGGATCAGGCAGGCCAGGGCCATCACATAGCCCGAGACGATCACCGACGGCTTGCGCCGTCCGCTGCGGTCGGAGAGTACGCCGCCGACGACGACCGTCAGCACGGTCGCCACCGTGTAGACGACGATCAAGATGGCCAGGCCGTCCTCGGCGTTGTCGTAGTGCACCCGGTCGCGCAGGAAGTACAGCAGATAGAGCGTCGCCATCGCGTTTCCCAGCTGCACGAGGAACCGGGTCGCCCAGGCCCACGCGAAGTCGGGATTTCGGCGTACCGGAAAGCGGAAGGCCGACCACAACGAAGCCGCGGTGAACCGCGGCGTTCGGGAAACGGGTGGGTCCGGCGTCGCGAGAACGAACGGCAGGGCGGTCAGCAGAACGAGTACGCCGATGAGCAGGTAGCCCGAGGTCAGTCCGGTGACGACCGCGGTCACCAGGAGGACGGCGGCGACCACCCCGACCGACTGGGTCAGCCCGACCCAGCCGGAGACGAGGCCCCGCTGGCGCACCGGCGTACGGTCCGGCACGACCGCGGTCAGCCCGGCCTGCACGGTGTTGAGACCGGCCTGGGCGACACACCACCAGACGGCCAGACCGACGATCGTGTGCTGGGACGGCAGCACCGCGAGCCCGGCCAGGCCGAGCACCGCTCCGGCGGCGATCCAGGTGTGCCGTCGGCCGGTCCGCAGCCGCGTCGAGTCGGAGAGCGCGCCCGCGATCGGGCCGGCCAGCACCGCGACCAGTGCGCCGAGCCCGGTGACGATGCCCAGCGCGGTCGTCTTGCCGTCGCCGGCGATGTCCTCGACCTGGTTGGGCAGCAGCACCTGCAACGGGCCGAAGTAGCCCATCCAGAGACCGAGGTTGGCCAGCGAGAGCAGGGCGATCCAGCCGTTGCTGACCCGGGCCTGCGGCTCGGCGGCGACGGCCGTCATGAGCGGCCGGCCAGCACGTCCCGCAGCCAGCGGTAGGACGACCGGGGCGTTCGCTGCTGGGTCTCGAAGTCGACCCGCACCAGGCCGAACCGCTGGCTGTAGCCCTCGGCCCACTCGAAGTTGTCGAGCAGAGACCACACGAAGTAGCCCCGCACGTCGACCCCGTCGGTGATGGCCCGGTGGACGGCCCGCAGATGCCCGTCCAGATAGTCGATCCGGAACCGATCGTCCAGCACGTCGCCGGTCGAGCACCCGTTCTCGGTGATGTAGACCGGCGGCAGCCGATCGCCGTAGGTCTCGCGCAGACCGGTCAGCAGGTCGTACAGCCCGGACGGCACCACCGGCCAGCCGAACGCCGTGGTCGGCACCCCGTCGATCGGCCGGGTCTCGAACGGCAACGGCGCGTCGGCCGCCTCCGGCGCCCCGACCCGCGTCGGGTTGTAGTAGTTGACGCCGAGCGCGTCCATCGGCGTCGAGATGATGTCGAGGTCGCCGTCCTGCACGACGTCGCCGAGCGCGTCGGCCAGGAAAGCGGGATAGGAGCCCAGCAGCACGGGATCGGTGAACAGCCGGTTGTGGAACGCGTCGTACGCCATCCCGGCCGCCGGATCGTCGGCGATCACCGGCGTCATGTTGTTCGTGATCATCACTTCGCCGCCGCCCTGCAGGGCCCGCACCGCGAGGCCGTGCGCCAGCAGTTGATGGTGGGCCACCGGCAGGGCACCCAGTCCCAGCTCACGGCCCGGGGCGTGATCACCGAACGCGTACCCCTGAGCCATCTGCACCACCGGCTCGTTGAGCGTGATCCACCGGCGTACGCGGTCACCCAGCCGGTCCGCGACCAGCGCGACGTAATCGCCGAAGCGCAAGGCCGTCTCGCGGCTGAGCCAGCCGCCGCGGTCCTCGAGCGCCTGCGGCAGATCCCAATGAAAGAGCGTCGGCAGCGCGGCGATGCCGCGCTCGCCGAGCGCATCGACCAGGCGGTCGTAGAAGTCGAGACCCTGGGCGTTCGCCGGGCCGGAACCTTCCGGCTGGATGCGGGGCCAGGCCACGGAGAACCGGTATGCGTCGACACCGAGATCCGCCATCAACGTGACGTCCTCGGCGTAGCGGTGGTAGTGGTCGCAGGCGACGTCGCCGGTGTCGCCGTCGCGGGTCCGGCCCGGGGTGTGCGAGAAGGTGTCCCAGATCGACCGGCCGCGCCCGTCCTCGGCGGCCGCGCCCTCGATCTGATAGCTCGCCGTCGAGACTCCGAACTGGAATCCGGGCGGGAACTGGGGCAGCGAATCCACCATGTGGGGCTCCCTCGGGGAAAGTGAATTCAGCTCAGGTTAATGTCGGCGCCCGTCGTTCGGTAGTCCCTTGACCTGGAGCGCGCTCCAGGTCCTAGCGTCGGTTTCATGCAGACGACAGAACTCGGAAACACCGGCCGACAGGTCAGCGCGCTCGCCCTGGGCGCCATGCAGATGGGCAACGCGACGGGGGAGGAGGACTCGATCCGGATACTCGACCGGTACCGCTCGGTCGGCGGCTCGTTCATCGACACCGCCGACTGCTACGAGTGGTGGGCCCGGCCGGGCAGCACGGGCGGCGAGAGCGAGGCGCTGCTGGGCCGCTGGATGCGGGCCCGCTCGTGCCGCGACGACATCTTCCTGGCGACCAAGGGCAGCGGCCTGCCCGTCTACTCGCCCGACCTGTGGGCCGCCGACGGCACCGCCGACTGGGACCTGGCCCGCCGCACCTTCTCGGGCGCCGGCGCCGCCCACCTGCGCTCGGCCCTCGAGGGCAGCCTGCGGCGCCTGGGCACCGACCACGTCGACCTGTACTACGTCCACGTCGACGACCGGTCGACGCCGCTCGAGGAGACGCTGGCCGCGCTGGCCGCGTTCGTCGCCGAGGGCAAGGTCCGCTACCTGGGCTGGTCCAACGTCGCCACCTGGCGGCTGGAGCGGATCCGCGGCCTGTGCGCGGCGAACGGCCGGCCGTTGCCGGTGGCCGTCCAGCAGCAGCACAGCTTCCTGCAGCCGCGCCCCGGCGAGGACAGCGTCTCGATCGCCTCGGCCGAGCAGCTCGACTACCTGCGCGCGAACGACGACCAGACCCTGGTCGCCTACTCGCCGATCCTCAAGGGCATCTACGACTCGGCCGGGAAGCGCGACGGCCACCGCATGATGGGCCCCTACGCCGGCCCGGACGCCGACGCCCGCCTCACCGTCCTCGGCGAGGTGGCCGAAGAGGTCGGCGTGACCCCGAACCAGCTGGTCGTCGCCTGGCTGCTGCACCAGACGTCGCCGCGGGTCATCCCGCTGATCGGCCCGCGGACGCCGGAGCAGTTCGAGGCGTCGCTGCCCGCCCTGGACGTCAAACTCACCGCCGACCAGCTGGGCCGCCTGGCCGCCGCCTGACCTGCCGGCGGCACGTGGGAAGGCGCTTACTTCAGATCAGCCCGCTCGGCTTCGCGTGGACGGCCACCGTTCCACTCGTCGACGGCCGCCCACAGCAGAGCGGCCGGCAGCGGGTCGCTGGCCACGTACCCCTGAACGCCGTCGCAGCCCGCGAGCGTGAGCAGCGCCCAGTCGGCCGCTCCGTCGACGCCCGCGGCGATACAGCGTGCGTCCGAGTCGTGGGTCAGCTGTACCAGATGGCGTACCACCGAAGCGGCGTGCGGACTGGCGGCCATGCTCCGGGTGAGCCGCGGATGGATCTTCAGAGCGTCGACCGACGCCTGTTCCAGCGCGAACAGCGCGTGATAAGCGCTGCCCACGTCGTCGATCGTCACCCCTACACCGAGCCGGTGCAGCCCGTCGATCGCGTCCGCGACCGCCTCGGTGCTCTGCCCGCCGAGCGCCGCCTCGGCGACCTCCAGCTGCAACTCGGTCAACGGGAAACCCGTCGCCTCGGCGGTGCTTCGTAACCGCTGCGGCAACGCCGGATCGGTCAGCTCCCGCAGGGAGACATTCACGGCCAGACGTACGCTGCGTCCCTGCGCCCGCCAAGCGGCACCGTCCGTCAGGGCGGTCGTGACCACCCAGGCGTTGAGTTCCTTGATCAGCGAGGTCTTCGCGACCTGGGGCACGAAGTCGTCGGCGGTCAGCAGCCCCCGGGACGGGTGCCGCCAGCGCAGCAGCGCCTCGACCGTGTCGACGTCGCCGTCCGGCGCGCACACCGGCTGATAGAACAGCTCCAGCTCCTGCTCGCTGAGCGCCCGCCGCAGCTCCGGCACCAGCGTGACGTGCTGCTCCGCCGCGTGCGAGGCACCCGGGCGGAAGACGTTCACGCCGGCACCGCTGCGCTTGGCCTCGTACATCGCCAGGTCGGCGTGGCGCAGCAGCGCCACCACCTCGGTGGCGTGCTCGGGCGCGAAGGCCACGCCGATGCTCGCGTCGATCTCGACCGGAACCCCGGCGACCACCATCGGCTCGCGGAGCGAGGCGTAGAGCTCGTTGGCCAGCGCGAGGCCGTCCGGGCCGGCGGTCAGCACCGCGAACTCGTCGCCGCCGAGACGGATCGGCAGCACCTGGTCGCAGCCCACCGCGGACAACCGTTGGGCCACCACGACCAGCAGTTCGTCGCCCGCGTGGTGCCCGAGCGTGTCGTTGACGCCCTTGAACCCGTCGAGGTCGATCAGCAGCAGCCCGGCCGGGGACTCCGGCGTGGCCCGGCCGAGCAGCCCGCGGGCCCGGCGGTGCAGCAGCGCCCGGTTGCCGAGGCCGGTCAGCCCGTCGTGGGTGGTGGCGAAGTCCTGGCGGTTCTGGTTCCGGCGGATCATGAACAGGATCACGAAGAGGGCGAGCAGCCCGAACGCCGCCACCCCGTACAGCCATCGGCTGTCCCGGGTCACGGTCAGGTCGATCCGGGTCCGCGGGATCAGCACCTCGATCGCCGCGTCCGGCTTGCTGTCCCCGGTCGCGTCGTACGGCAGGTACACCGCCACCACGGAGGGACTGCCCGGCGCGTCCTCGGCGTACGGCCGCCCGGCGCGCACCGCGGCGATCGCCGCGTCGTCGGGCTCGGGGGAGTTGCGGTGCGCCGCGTCGCTGTAGACCAGGCGGCCGTCGACCATCGACCACACCCGCAGCCCGAGGATCGCCCCCTCGCTCTGCAGCAGGGTCACGTCGGCGTCCATCGCCTGGTGCTTGGCCCGGTCGACGTTGAGCAGCATGTCCTGGACCGTGAGTTCGCGGGCCACGACCAGCACCTGCACGGTCCGGGCCCCGACGGTGGCGCTGTCGAAGGCCCGTTCCGCGATCTGCTGATGCATCACCCGCACCCCGGCGAGCGCCAGCCCCGTGATGATCACCGCCACCACGGCGAGCGCGCGCCACGAGGCCAGAAAACGGGCGACCCCGGCCCAGCGCGCACTCTCCACGTTCCGCCTAATCGGTCCTGAAGCCGCGCTCTTGAGCCGTTGTCGCCGGGACGGCCGATGCTCACCGAGCCGCAACGTCCATGTCACCGGCGGTAGACATCCACGAGTGTGGACCCCCCCGCCCCGCCGCCCGGCGCTGGATGACCTTCACAAGTCCCCGCTGATGCACAGGATTCGATCAGCTGACTCCTAGCTTTCCGACGTACATATGTGGTGGATGTGGTCGGGCTTGCCCCGGGGAGGGAGGAATCAGATGTCGATTCCTGAGCAGTACACGTATCACTCCGCGCCGGGTGGGTGGCCGCCCCAGCAGGGCGGATGGCCCCCGCCGTACCAGCAGGTGCCGCCCCCGCCGCGCCGGCGGCGTCGCGGGCCGATCGCCGCCGCGGTCGCCGGCGGGCTCGCCCTGCTGCTGGGCGCCGGGGGTGCCGGCTTCGCGGCCGGCTGGACTCTTCGGCCCGTGAACGACGGGCAGTCGCAGTCCTCGTCCTATCTGCCGTTGAATCCCAACAGCGATCCCTTCCAGGGCCAGCAACCCCAGGGCCAGGGCCAGCAACCCCAGGGCCAGCAGCAGACCCAGGGCGGCGCCACCGACAGCCAGGTCCAGGCGGTCGCCCAGAAGGTCGACCCGGCCCTGGTCGACGTCGACACGGTTCTCGGCGCGCAGAACGGCGAGGCCGCCGGCACCGGCATCGTGATCACCTCGGACGGTGTGATCCTCACCAACAACCACGTCGTCGCCGGCGCCACCGCGATCACGGTCACCGACATCGGCAACCAGAAGCAGTACCGGGCCGCGGTCGTCGGCTACGACCGCACCCAGGACATCGCCGTGCTCAAGCTCGACGGCGCCTCCGGCCTGACCACCGCCACCCTCGCCTCGGCGGCGGCGAAGGCGGGCCAGCAGGTCGTCGCGATCGGTAACGCGGGCGGCACCGGCGGCACCCCGTCGGCGGTCGGCGGCGTCATTTCCGCGCTCGGCCAGTCGATCACCGCCTCGGACGAGTCGAGCGGCTCGTCCGAGCAGCTCACCGGCCTGATCGAGGTGAACGCCGACATCCAGGCGGGTGACTCCGGTGGCCCGCTGCTGAGCACCGCCGGCCAGGTCCTCGGCGTCGACACGGCCGCCTCGGCCGGCTTCCAGTACCAGGCCCAGGGCGGCGACGGCTTCGCGATCCCGATCGACTCGGCGACCACGATCGCCGACCAGATCCGCGCCGGGCAGTCGTCCACCAAGATTCACATCGGCGAGACGGCCTACCTCGGCGTCGAACTCGCCGGCGCCACCCGCGGCGAACAGCAGCAGGGCCCGGCGGTCCTCGGCGTGGTGCAGAACTCCCCGGCCGACCAGGCCGGCCTCGCCCGCGGCGACGTGATCCGCTCGGTCGGCGGCACCACGGTCGACTCGGCCACCGCCCTCACCAACCAGATGGACCAGTATCACCCCGGCGACAAGGTCAAGCTCACCTGGGACGACCTCAACGGCCAATCCCACTCCAGCACCCTCAAACTGACCACCGGCCCGGTCGGCTGACCAGGCAGATCTCCGGCCGGGCCCACCCTGATCGGGCCCGGCCGGCCGATCAGCGGGCCCCGCATCGTGGCTGTCACCAGCGTTCCTGCGATAGCGTGGGAGACCGGTAGTGATGAGAGGTGATCGCGGTGTGCGTCTGCTTATGACGGCCCCATCCTGAGGGGCGTCACGGAGCCGAAAGGCGACCGCATGAGCAGAACGGACAAGACCCGGCCGTGGTGGGTGAAGATGGCCGAGCACCCCATGGTGACCTGCCGCCCGCATCACGATCACCGCTTCGGGCCGTGCACGCTGCCCGACCGCATCGACGCCCGCACCGCGCCCGTCAAGAGGCCGCGGGCCGGCTGCTACTGGGAAGTCACCGACCGCTTCGCCGGCACCATCCACAACGGCTGCCGGGAGTGCACGGGCTACTACCAGCGCCGGGAGGACCGCCGCCGCAGCCGTCACGAGGCACACCGGCAGCTGAACGACGACCGGCGGCTGGTAACGAGAACCGCCCGCTGAAAGAGGACCGGCGGCTGCAACGACGGCCGCCGGCCGAAACGACGACCGGCGGCCGGGAAGCGGACTACTTCAGGCGTACGTTGAAAAGCGGGTTGGCAGCGAGCCGGCGGAAAGCCGACAGGCTGGCCGCCGAGCTGTCGATGCTGATGTCGCGGTCGCCGAACGCGTCGCGCTTCGTGTCGAAGTACACGATCGCCTTGATGGCCGGGCGCTTCGCCAGTTCGGGCAGCACGCTGTTGAACTGGGCCGCCTTCGACACGACCCGCCCGATGCGGTGGTAGGCACCCCACTCGGCGACCATCATCGGCTTCGACCCGTGCCTGGTCGTCGCCCACTTGTAGAAGCCCTCGCCGCCCGGTGCCCGGCGGTCGAGCAGGTCGGCGAACATGCCGTGGTGGTAGTAGTTCTGCTCGGCGCTGACGTACGAGTCGAGGCCGATCCAGTCGACGACGTCGTCGCCCGGGTAGAGGTCCTTCCACCAGCTCTCGGCCATCCAGCGCTCGTTGCCCATGTAGGCCACGACCGACACCGCGTTGCTGACGCCCTTGGCGCGCAGGCGGGTGATCACGTGACGGAACGAGGCCGCGAAGTCCTTCGCGGTCATCCCGGACCTCGACGAAGGCTTCACGTCGTCCTCCGGCTCGTGGTTGAGCACGAGGAAGAACTTCTGCCCGTACGCCTTGGCCCGCGCGGCGAACGCGTCGATCCGCCGGTCGAGCCGGCCCGCCGCCACGGCCGACCAGGTCGAGCCGTACTCGACGCGCCAGTTGAGCAGCAGCACCCGCGGGTGGGCCGGGTCGCGGGTCATCGCGACCTCGCTCCGGGTCGGGAAGACCTCGTCACCCTTGTGGTAGGTGTGGAAGATCGTGGCCGTCCGGCCGCTGTGCTTCTCCCACGCCTTCAGCTCGGCGTCGCGCGGCGCACCCGTGAAACCGCCCGCGGCCGCACCCCAGAGCACCCCGCACGATGGCACCAGCTTGGCGCCGACGACGCAGCGCGCCGCGGCCGGGCCGGTCGCCGGAACCTGGTCGGCGTGCGCGACGGCCGGAGCCGCCACGGCGGCGCCAAGACCGGCCAGCGTCGCCGCTACCGACAGGATGAGCTTGCGTACGGTCACTTTCTCTCCCCCGCGTTGTCCGGCCGCGTTCTCGGCCGGGCATGCGGAAGAGATTCCAGGGCCGCGGGTGCGCGGGCGGGCCCCGGGCGGGTGCCCGCCGGTTGCGTCCGGCGAGGGGGCAGAGCTCGCCGGAAGTGATCGGGTGGTCACCGCCGCGGTTGAGGAAACCTCACCGTTCTCTCATCTCGGGGGAGGGAAGCTGGCGTTCGGCGGCTCGGGTTTCCGCACACCTTCCCCGGGCCGCCTCTTCTCGGCCGGTTGTTTCGACGCCGGTACAAACACCCCAAATCCAGCGGACTTAATGAACCGCTGTGCCTCGCGGCCCGTACCACCTGGCGCGCGAAGGTTCCGAACGCCGTCGCGCGCGCACCGTGCCGAAGGACGAAGGAACCCACCTTGTCGATCATCAGCCGGGCCCGGCCCGGGCAGCAGGACGCCGAGCCCGCCCCGGACCAGCCCACCGGCAGACAGCGCGGCCCCGCCCGCCGCGCGCTCGGCGTCATCCTGACCGTGCTGGCCGCGGTCCTGGTCTACCTCGCCCTGGTCGTGCCCGATTCGATCACCCACGCCAAGGAGGGCACGAACGTCGCGACCGGCTTCCTGCGCCTGCCGATCGAGGCCATCGCCGGCGGCGCGCTGCTGATCGTCGTGCCCCAGCGCCGGCGCCGCCTGCTCGCGGCGCTGCTCGGGTTCGGCCTGGCCGTGCTCGCGGTGCTCAAGATCCTCAACGCGGGCTTCCTGATGGTGCTCGGCCGCCGGTTCAACCCGGTGCTCGACCCGCCGTTGTTCCGCGACGGCTTCAACGCGCTCACCGAGACGAACGGCCGGGCCACCGCGATCGCGGCGGCGATCGGTGCGGTGCTGCTGTCGGTCGCGGTGCTCGGTCTGGTCACGCTTGCGGTCGTACGCCTGGGAACCGTGACCGCCCGCCACGCCGCGCCGGCCCGCCGGGCCCTGCTGCTGCTCAGCGTGGCCTGGCTCGCCCTCGCCCTGACCGGGGTGACGCTCTACCCGAACAGCCCGGTCGCCTCGGACAGCGCGGTGGCCCAGGCCAAGTCGACCGCCAAGTCGATCCCGGCCGCGATCCGGGATCAGAAGGCGTTCGAGCGGGCGACCCAGAACGACCCGTTCCACAACGTGCCGGCCAACCAGCTGGTCGCCGGTCTGAACGGGCACGACTTCGTGATCGGCGTGGTGGAGAGCTACGGCCGCTCGGCCCTGACCGACCCGAAGATGAGCGCGATCATCGACCCGGTGCTGACCGACGGCACCAGGACGCTCGCCGCGAAGGGCTACTACGCCAAGAGCGGCTGGCTGACCTCGTCGACCTACGGCGGCGGGTCGTGGCTGGCCCACGGCTCGTTCCAGTCCGGGCTGTGGATCGACAGCCAGCAGCGCTACCGCCAGCTCACCGCCTCGAACCGTCTGACGATCACCAGCGCGTTTCACAATGCGGGCTGGCAGACGTACGGCCTGGAGCCGGGCAACACGACCGCCTGGCCCGAGGCCAAGTTCTACGGCTACGACAACGTGTACGACTCCCGCAATCTCGGCTACGCGGGCCCCCGTTTCGGCTGGTCCCGGATGCCCGACCAGTACACGCTGGACCAGTTCCAGAAGAACGTCTACGGCCGGGCCCACCAGCCGCTGATGGCCGAGATCACGATGACCTCGAGCCACGAGCCGTGGACCCCGATCCCGTCGATGGTCGACTGGGACCAGATCGGCGACGGCAAGATCTACGACCCGATGATCGCCGGCGCGACCGACCGGCGCGCGCTGTGGAAGAGCTCGACCAACACCCAGGCCCAGTACGCCAAGTCGATCGCCTACTCGGTGCAGACGCTGATCAGCTGGGTCGAGAAGTACGGGGACGACAACCTGGTGCTGGTCTTCTTCGGCGATCACCAGCCGTTCTCGATCGTGAGCGGCAACAACGCCAACCACGACGTCCCGATCACGGTGGTCGCGCACGACAAGGCGGTCCTCGACAAGATCGCCGACTGGAACTGGACGGACGGCCTGCAGCCGGCCGCGAACGCGCCGGAGTGGCGGATGTCGGACTTCCGGGACAAGTTCTTCACGGCGTACGGCACCGAGCCGACGATGCCGGGCAAGGCGCGCTGACTATCGGTCCATCTATCGGTCCATCGTGAGCACCAGTTTCCCGCCGTGCGACCCGGTCTCCAGGTCGAGGTGCGCCTCGCGCACCTTCTCCAGCGGGTACGCGTGCACGGGCCCCAGATCGAGCGAGCCGGCGGCGATCCGGTCCAGGCAGTCCTGGAGCACCGCCGCCGGCAGGTCCGCCGCCTCCCCGCTGTAGGACGTCAGCCGTACCCCGGTCGGCAGGTACGAGATCGGGTAGGAGTCCTTGACGGTCCACTTGTTCGACAGCATGCCGGCGAAGCACACCGTGCCGCGTACCCGGGTCGCGGCCAGCGTGTCCGGCAGCGTGGGCGTACCGACCAGCTCCAGCGCCGCGTCCACCCCGCCGGGCCGGATCCGCCGCACCTGCGCCGCCACGGCGCCGTCGTCGACCAGCGGGTGGTCGACCCCGTGCGCGGCCAGCTCGTCCCGCCGCCGAGGCCGGCGGGTGGTGGCGAACACGGTCGCTCCGCGCTGCCGGGCGATCGCCGCCGCGGCATAGCCGAGCGCCGACGTCCCGCCGCGGATCAGCAGGCTCTGCCCGGCCTGGAGGTCGAGCGCGACGGTCAGACTGCCGTACGCCGTCTGCAGCGTCTCCGGGACCGCGCCGATGACCTCCCACGGCAGCTCCGACCGGAACGGAACGATCTGGCCGCGCGGGACGACCACGTACTCCGCGTACCCGCCGTCGAACTCGCGGCCCATCCCGCCCATCATCGCCGCGACCTGCTGCCCGGGCTCCAGGCCGTCGGCCGGGGTGTCGAGCACGCCGACCGCCTCGATGCCGGGGATGATCGGGAAGCCGTGGACGTTCCCGGCCAGGCCCTGCCGGAGGTGCAGGTCGGAGCGGTTGAGGCCGGCCGCGCGGACCGCGATCCGCACCCAGCCGGGCGGCGCCTCGGGCAGCGGCACGTCGCGGATCTCGAAGTTGTCCACCGGGCCCGGTGCGGTCAGTACGGCCGCTCGCATCGTCGTCATCTCCCTAATATTCCGCAGAACCATATTCCATGGAAGATAAATCGGTAGAATGCGAGCCGTGACACGTCTGCGGTGGTTCAGCGACCTGGTCCGGCTCGAGATCATCGTGTGGGACCGGGTGGACGCCCGGCTGCGCGCCGACCACGGCGTGAGCATGGCCCAGTTCGAGGCGCTGCACGCGGTGGCCGAGTCGGGACGCGACGCGGTGCGGGTCGGCGATCTCGCCCAGGCGCTGGCGATCACGGTCGGCGGGGCGAGCAAGCTGGCCGACCGCGTGGTCGCCGCCGGGCTGCTGCGGCGCGAGCCCGACCCGGGCGACCGGCGGGCGAGCCGGCTGGCGCTGACCGCGGACGGCCGCGCGGCGTTGCGCGCGGCCACCGTCTCGTACGAGAAATGCCTGGCCGACCTGCTCGACCCCGTGCTGACCGGGGCCGAGCGGGAGGCCATGCGGGCCGTCGTCAGCCGCCTCCTGGCGGCGATCAGGGCTTAGATGCTGTCCCGTGGATCACGCGGGACAGCGCCTAGGCCCCGATGCCCCG
>DASWRZ010000212.1:0-3264 GCA_036402935.1 Actinoplanes sp. | reverse complement strand
CTGTGGGCCCAGGCGGACAAGCGGATCATGCAGGACGCGCCGGTGGTGCCGCTGATCTACACCAAGAACTCGTTCCTGCACGGCTCGGACGTGCAGAACTTCTTCGTGGCGGCCTTCCCGGCGTACCCGAACTACCTGAAGGTGTCGCTGAAGCAGTGAGTCTTCTTGCGGTCTCGGACCTGAGCATCGCCTTCGGCGATGTCGTGGCCACCCGCGGCGTGACCTTCGAGTTGCGCCGCGGGTCGGTGCTGGCCCTGGTCGGCGAGTCCGGCTCGGGCAAGAGCGTCACCGCGATGGCCGTGCTCGGCCTGCTGCCGGGCACGGCGACCGTCACCGGCAGCATCGAGCTGGACGGGGAAGAGTTGCTCGGGGCGGCACCGGCCCGGCTCCGCGCGTTGCGCGGAGGTCAGATCGGCACGATCTTCCAGGAGCCGATGACGGCCTGGAACCCGGTTTTCACCATCGGAAACCAGATCGAGGAGGCGATCCGCGCCCATCGGGCGCTCTCCCGGTCTTCCGTACGGGCCCGCGTGCGCGAGCTACTCGGCGCCGTCGGACTGACCGACGTGGACCGGATCGCCCGGTCGTATCCCCACGAGCTCTCGGGCGGCCAACTGCAGCGGGCGATGATCGCGATGGCGATCAGCTGCGATCCGGTGCTGCTGATCGCCGACGAGCCGACGACCGCGCTCGACGTGACCGTGCAGGCCGGCATCCTCGACCTGCTGCGCGACCTGCGGGACCGGCTCGGCATGGCGATCCTGCTGATCACCCACGACATGGGGGTCGTCGCCGACCTGGCCGACTCGGCGGTGGTGCTTCGTCGGGGGTCGGTCGTCGAGGAAGCGCCGGTTCCTTCGCTGTTCGCGGCCCCCGCTCATGAATACACCCGTGAACTGCTCAGCGCGGTGCCCGCCATCCGCCCCGGCACTTCGCCGGCGCCGGCGTCTCCGGTCGCGTCGTTGCGGGACGTCGTCGTCGAGTACCGGGGCCGGCGTCATGTGCGGGCGCTGGACGGGGTCTCTCTCGAGATCCCCCGGGGTCAGGTGCTCGGGCTGGTGGGGGAGTCGGGCTCGGGGAAGTCGACGGCCGGGCGGGCGCTGGCCGGCCTGGTGCCGGTCGCCCGCGGGACGGTGCTGGTCGAGGGAACCGACCTCGGGCGGGTGTCGCGGCGGGGACTGCGCGATCTGCGGGCCGACATTGGGATCGTCTTCCAGGACCCGGCGTCGTCGCTGAACCCGCGCCGGACCGTGGCCGACAGCATCGCCGAGCCGCTCGTCGTGCACCGCTCGTTTTCCGAGGCCCAGCGGTCGGAACGGGTCGGCGAACTTCTTGACGCGGTCCAGCTGGGCCCGGAATTCCGGGCCCGATATCCGTACGAGATGTCAGGCGGACAAAGGCAACGGGTCGCCATCGCCCGTGCGCTCGCTCTCAACCCCGCGCTGCTGATCGCCGACGAACCGACGAGCGCGCTCGACGTGTCGGTGCAGGCCCGGATCCTCGACCTGCTGGAATCGTTGCAGGAGCGGTTCGGCTTCGGCTGCCTGTTCATCAGCCACGACCTGGCCGTGGTCGGGCGGCTCGCCGACCGGGTCGCGGTGATGCACCAGGGCCGGATCGTCGAGGAGGGGCCGCCCTCCTCGGTGCTTCTCGCTCCGTCGGATCCCTACACGCAGCGGCTGCTGGCCGCCGCCCCGGTCGCCGATCCGGTCGAACAGGCCTCGCGCCGGGCCTCGCGACTTTCCATAATCGACGGGTGACCGCCCCCAAGAAGATCGGCCTGCCGGCGTGCGTCGCGTTCGCGGTCGGCACCATGGTGGGCGCCGGCGTGTTCGTGCTCTCCGGGCTGGCCGTCGAGCGGGCCGGCCCGGCCGCGATCGTGTCGTTCCTGCTGGCCGGCGTGCTCGTGTTGTTCTCGGCGCTGTCCTTCGCCGTGGTCGCGGCGCTGGCCCCGGCGGGCGGGTCGGGTTACGCGTACGTCGGGGTCGCGCTCGGCGCCCGGTTCGGCTTCCTGACGTCGTGGGCGTTCTGGCTCGGCGGGGTCATCGGGGTCGCCTTCGTGCTCAACGCGTTCGGGAGCTACCTGCACGACTTCTTTGCTCACGGCGTACCCCCGCAAGCCGTCGCCGTGGCGGCGACCGTGATCGTCGCGGGTTTGAATCTGGGCCCGGCGTCGCTGATCGGGCGCGCCGAGACCGTGCTGGTCGCCGTGAAGGTGGCCATCCTCGCGCTGCTGATCGTGTTCGCCCTGGTGCACGTCGACCGCGCCCACTTCACGCCGTTCACCCCGCACGGGTTCTCGTCGATCCTGACCACCAGCAGCCTGCTGTTCGTCGCCTACCTCGGCTTCAACGTCGTCACCAACCTGGCCGGCGACGTCGAACGGCCGCAGCGCACGATCCCGCTCGCGATCCTGATCAGCATGGGCGTGGTCGCCCTGATCTACGCGGGCGTGGTCATCGCCCTGCTGGCCGGCGGCATCTCGTCCTACGACGAGGCGAGCGTCGGCACCGCGGCCCAGCACCTGATCGGCCACTGGGGTGGCATTCTGATCCCGCTGGGTGCCCTGATCTCCACGCTGTCGGCCGCCAACGCGAACACGCTCGGTTCCTCCGAAATCATGGTCCGGCTGGCGGCCGACCGTCAGGTGCCGACGGCGGCCGGCCGCCTGTGGCACGGCCACCCGGCGGCGAGCGTCCTCGCCGGCGCCGCCATCTCGGTGATCCTGCTGCTGACCGGCGACATCCAGACGATCGTCGCCCTCGGCAACGTGGCCGCCATCGCGGCGATGATCCTGGTCAACGCGGCCGCCTTCCGCGCCCAGCAGCTTGCCCGGCCCTCATCCGCTCGCGGCAGCTCAACATCGCCGGCCGGCGGCAGGCCGACCGGCAGCGGCCCGGCCGGCAGCGGCCCGGCCGGCGGGATCCGGCTGCCGGGTGGGCCGGTGCTGCCGGCGCTGGGTCTGGTGGCGGCGGCCGCGCAGTTGTTCTTCATCTCCTGGTGGGAGACGCTGGTCGGCCTGGTCCTGGTGGTCGCCGGCCTGGGCCTGCACGCCCTGCGCGGCCGCCACCTGCCCGACCCGCACGCCGTCATCGTCGACCACCTGAGCCGCAACGACGGCCCGGCGGGGCGCGCGATCAGCCGCTGACCCGTGCCGTCGCCGGCTCGACCCGCCGCCTCCCCGGCGTGCGCCGCGTCCCGCAGGCGCGAGCTCGATTAGGTTGATCTCATGAAGGTGTACCTGTCCACGGACATGGAGGGGAC
>DASWRZ010000211.1:0-31398 GCA_036402935.1 Actinoplanes sp. | reverse complement strand
ACCTTCACGATCAAGCCGATGGCCAAGGGCATCGAGGAGACCGCGGTCCTCGACCTGGCGAGCCCGCCGAGCGGCGCCCCGCTGGTCAGCGCGCTCGGCGACATCAGCGGCTTCTACCACGCCGATCTCGACGCGGTGCAGGCCAACTTCCACGACACCCCGAGCCTGACCAGCAACACCAGCCTGGACTTCGCCGAGCTGAGCCCGAGCTTCTTCGTGCGGGTCGGCAACGCGGACGCGGCCCCGCACATCGGCATCTCCAACGACGGCGGCAAGACCTGGTATCAGGGCCAGGAACCGTCCGGGGTCACCGGCGGCGGCACGGTCGCGGTCGGCGCCGACGCCAACGCGGTGGTCTGGTCGCCCGCCGGCACCGGCGTCTACTACAGCACCACGCGGGGCAGCACCTGGTCGGCGTCGTCCGGCATCCCGGCCGGAGCGCTGGTCGAGTCGGACCGGGTCAACCCCAAGACCTTTTTCGCGTACGCGGCGGGCAAGTTCTACACCAGCAAGGACGGCGGGGCCACCTTTGTGGCCTCGCCGGCGGCCGTGCCCGCTGACGGAGGCGTACATCTCAAGGCCGTGCCCGGCGCGGCCGGGGAGGTCTGGCTGGCCGGAAACACCGGTCTGCTGCGCTCGACCGACTCCGGAGCCACCTTCGGCAAGGTGCCGGCGGTGACGTCGGGGATCAACGTCGCCTTCGGCAAGGCCGCTCCGGGAGCGAGCCACCCGGCCGTCTTCCTGGTCGGCACGGTCGGCGGGGTGACCGGCGTGTTCCGCTCCGACGACACCGGCACCTCGTGGGTGCGGATCAACGACGACGCCCACCAGTACGGCAACGCGGGCGAGGCGCTGGCCGGTGACCCCCGGGTCTACGGGCGGGTCTACCTGGGCACCAACGGCCGCGGCATCCTCTACGCCGACCGGCTGGGCGGCACCACGACGACCCCGCCGACGACCCCGCCGACGACCCCGCCGACGACCCCGCCGACGACCCCTCCCACGACGCCTCCCACGACGCCTCCCACGACAAAACCGACCACGCCTCCCACGACCCCGCCGACCACCAAGCCCACGACCCCGCCCACGACGGGTCCGACGACGCCTCCGGCGAGCGGTGGCTGCACCGCCACCTACGCGATCACCGGGTCGTGGGGCGGCGGCTTCCAGGGGTCGGTGACGGTCAAGAACACCGGCACGGTCGCCACCAGGTCGTGGACGGTCGGCTGGACCTTCACCGCCGGCCAGACCGTCACCCAGTCGTGGGGCGGCACCGCCACCCAGTCCGGCACCGCGGTGACGGTCAAGGACGCCGGCTACAACGCGGTCCTCGCGGCCGGCGCCACCACCACCTTCGGATTCCTCGGCACCCTGCCGTCGACCAGCAACCCCGTCCCGTCCCCGGTCACCTGCACACCTACCACGTAGCTCCGCACCCGAGATGGGCCGGAACCCGGGCGGGGGACGTCCGGGCTCCGGCGCATCGGAAGAGAGGTCCCCGACCGTACGGAATCGGCGCCGCCGTCCTCGGCGCCGAGCCATCCCCCCGATTGCGTCGCTTGTTCGAGAAGAAAGGCCGACAGGAGGATCCGATGAGATTCCTGCGATATGCGGTGGCCGCTCTCCTGGCCGTCGCGGCCGGGCTGCTGATCATGCCCAACGCCGCGTCCGCGCACGGCGCCATGATGATGCCGGGCAGCCGGACCTACCTCTGCTACCTGGACGGGCACGACCCGGTGACCGGCCAGATCATCCCGCACAACGCCGCCTGCGCGGCCGCGGTCGCCAAGAGCGGTCCGACCTCGCTCTACAACTGGTTCGCCGTGCTCCGCTCCGACGGCGCCGGCCGGGTGAACGGCTTCCTGCCCGACGGCTCGCTCTGCAGCGGCGGGACCGGCGGACCGTACGACTTCACCGGCTACAACCTGGCCCGCAGCGACTGGCCGGTCACCCACCTGACCTCCGGGTCGACGGTGGAGATCGACTACAACGACTGGGCCAAGCACCCGGGCACGTTCTCGCTCTACATCACCAAGGACGGGTACGACCCGACCAAGCCGCTGGCCTGGAGCGACCTCGACCCGACGCCGTTCTCCCAGTCCACCAACCCGCCGGCCAACGGCGGCCCGGGCTCCGACACCGGCCACTACTACTGGAACGCCACGCTGCCGTCCGGCAAGACCGGCAACCACCTGATCTACTCGGTCTGGTCGCGGTCGGACAGCACCGAGACCTTCTACGGCTGCTCCGACGTGGTCTTCGACGGCGGCCACGGTGAGGTCACCGGCGTCGGCTCGGGCGGCACGGTGACGCCGCCGCCCACCCAGCCCACCACGCCGCCGCCGACCGGCCCGACCACCGGCCCGACCACCGGCCCGACCACCGGTCCGACCACCGGTCCGACCACGCCGCCGCCGTCCGGCAGCGGCTGCCTCGCCATGTACTCGATCGACAACAGCTGGAGCGGCGGCTTCCAGGCGACGGTCATGGTGCACGCGACCGACACGGCGCTCAACCATTGGACGGTCAGCTGGACCTGGCCCGGCACGCAGACGCTGGCCCAGGCCTGGAACGGCACCGCGACCAGCAGCGGCTCGCTGGTCACGGTCAAGAACGCCACCTGGAACGGCACCGTTTCAGCCGGCAATTACACGACGTTCGGGATGCTCGGCAACGGCACCGCGCCACCGAGCGTCAACAACCTCACGTGCAGTACGGCCTGATTGTTTCCGCTGTGGCCCGTCCCGGTCATGCGAACCGGGACGGGTCGCCGGCGCCGACCCGCATCACCTCGGCCTCGCCATCGGAAAAATCGATCACGGTGGTCATGTCGGTCCGGCCTTCGCCGTCGTCGATCACCGCATCGAGTACGTGGTCGAGCGTCTCCTTGATCTCCCAGCCCATCGTCATCGGCTCGTCCTGACCGGGCAGCAGGAGCGTGGTCGACACCAGAGGCTCGCCGAGCTCCTCGAGGAGGGCCTGCGCCACCGCGTGGTCCGGGATGCGCACCCCGACCGTACGTTTCTTGGGATGAAGCAGACGCCGGGGCACCTCCCTGGTGGCCGGCAGGATGAACGTGTACGGCCCCGGGGTCGACGCCTTGACCGCCCGGAACGACGCGTTGTTGATCTGCACGAACTGCCCCAGCTGGGCGAAGTCGCGGCACATCAGCGTGAAGTGGTGCCGGTCGTCGAGGTGGCGGATCTCCCGTATCCGGTCCAGGCCCTCCTTGTTGCCGATCCGGCAGCCCAGCGCGAAGCAGGAGTCGGTCGGGTAGGCGATCACCCCGTCGGCCCGGACGATGTCGATTACCTGCCGGATCGCGCGGGGCTGGGGATTGTCCGGATGTACGTCGAAATACTTCGCCACGCCGCCTACCTTAGAGTCCACTCGATCGCGACTGGCCGTGTCCCGGCACTTCGCGCCCTAGCAGTGTCGTCAGCGTGCGTAACGTGGCCGTTCTGATCCCGTCGACCGTGCGCTCGTTCGAGCTGGCCGTCCTGACCGAGGTCTTCGGCCGGTCGCCCGCGATCGAGTACGCGGTGGCCTCCGAGCGCCCGGGCGTGCCCGTGCCGGCCCCGGGCGGCCTGGCCGTCACGCCCGCCGCGGGCCTCGACCGCCTGGCCGCCGCCGACCTGATCGCCCTGGCACCCCCGGCCGGCCCCGTCCGCGAGGTCAGCCCGGCCGTCAGCGAGACCCTGCACGCCGCGGTCGGCCGGGGTGCGCGCGTGCTCGCGGTCGGCTCGGCCGCCTTCACCCTGGCCGCGACCGGCCTGCTCGACGGCCGCACGGCCGCCGTCCACCCGGCCTGCGCCGGCCGGCTGACCGAGTGGTTCCCGGCGGTCCGCGCCGACCCCTCGGTCCTCTACCTCGACGACGACCCGATCTTCACCTCGGCCGGCGCCGGCGCCGCCCTCGACCTGTGCCTGCACGTGCTGGCCAAGGACCACGGCGCCGGGGCGGCCGCCACCATCACCCGCGGCATGCTGGTCGGTCCGTTCCGCACCTTTTCCGAGGTCCCGGTCGTCGAGGCCCGCCGGGACGCCGGCATCGACCGGCTGCTCGACTGGGCCCTCGGTAACCTGCACGAGGACCTTTCGATCGACGCGCTGGCCCGGCGAGCCCTGCTCTCCCGCCGGTCACTGGCCCGGCGCTTCCGCGAAGCTACCGGCACCACGCCGTACGCCTGGGTGCTCGAGCAGCGGGTGCGGCTCGCCCAGGAGCTGCTGGAACGCGACCCGGACGTCGGCGTCGAGGCGGCCGCGGCCCGCGCCGGCTTCAGCTCGGCGGCGCTGCTCCGTCAGCACTTCCAGCGCCGGTTCGGCTGTTCCCCGACCCAGTACCGCGCTCGGTTCGCGCCGTTATCGCACTGACGACCGCCGCCATGTCGGCCTTGCCGTGCCCGAGCTCCTCGGTCTCGGCGAACAGCTCCTGACACACGTCGAGCAGCGGCGACGCGATGCCCTTCGCCCGGGCCGCGGCGGTGACCAGCCGGTTGTTGTAGTGCACGTCGGCGATCGCCGCCTGCACCGGAAAGTCCCGGTCGACCAGCATGTCGGCTTTGCCGCGCGACACGAAGCTGGCCATCGGCCCGGCGTCCAGCACGTCCCGCAGCAGGGCGAGGTCAAGCCCGTGCCCCTCCGCGAAGTGGAACGACTCGGCCAGCCCGGCCACCATGCTGATCAGGAACGTGTTGACGGCCAGCTTCATCAGCAGCCCGTTGGGCACCGGCCCGCAGTCCACCGCCTGCCGGCACATCGGCGCGACCAGCTCCCGGATCCGCTCCCGGCCGTCCCCGGCCACCATCGCCACGAGCTGGGCGTTCTCGGCCGGCACCCGCGACCCGGAGACCGGCGCCTCGACATAGCGCCCACCGGCCCGCTTGATCGCTTCCTCAAGCCCGGCCGAGTATTCGGGCGACGTCGTGCCCATGTGCACCACGGTGTGGTCGTCGACCAGTCGCTCGAACGCCTCGGTGCCGCGCTCGAGCACCTCGTCGATGACTTCTCCGTTGGCCAGCATCATCAGCACCGTCTCGGCCTTCGCGAAGACCTCGGCCACGCTCCGGGCCGGTTCCGCTCCGTCGAGCGGCGCTCCCGACCGCGTCCATGTCACCAGGCTGACACCGGCCCGGAGGAGGTTTGTGGCCATCGGCCGACCCATCACCCCGAGCCCAAGAAACCCCACTGTCATGGCCGATACGGTAGGCCCGAGGAGGCCGCCGACCGCAGCAATCGTGCACCCGATCCGCGCCAATCACTCGGTTCCGGTGGGTTGTGGCCGTGGCGGCGTCCGCGGGAGGAACGCCGCGGCCACCGCGTCGAGGCGCTCGGCACCTCCGAAAAGCAGGTCCTCGAGCCCGTCCAGGAGGGGAAGTTGTGCATCCAACGCGGCCTCCTCATCGCGGAGGCGTTCGAGCGTTCGGCCCTGGTCGGCATCTGTCGCGGGGCGGCGGGACTGCACGATCGCCTCGATCGCGCTCTGGATGCCGCGGGCGAAGCGCTCACGGTTCTCGCTCGCTTCCGCGCTGTCCCCGAGCATGGTTTCCAGGCCGTCCACAAGCAGCGTCTCCAGCAGCAGCCGGGCGTCGGAGTCCATGATCGTGTCGCCGGCCGCGAACGTGATGTCGCCCATCCGCCGCCAGAACGGGATCAGCACGTGGATCAGCTCCCGGGTGTCGAATCCGGTCTGGACGAAGGCGGACTTGCGCAGGATCCGGCCGGAGGAGCTCTCCGCCGGCAGCGCGGCGTCCTGGCCGCGGAGGGTGCCGATGTCCACGATCGACGGCCGATCCCAGGCGGGCCACGGGAGCGAATCCAGCACGCTGACGTCGGCGCCGTCCTCGAGCCGGATCAGGAGCCGGGCCGGTTTGCCGTCCAGATCCCACGCGACCCGGAACGCCTGCCACATCCGCCGGGCGTCGTCGTACTCCAGCTGGCCCATCCAGAGCAGGGCCTGGCGCCGCCAGCTGGCGACCACCGGCTCGCCGACCAGTTCGACGACGTCGACCGGGCCGTCGCAGAGCAGCACGGCGAGGCTGACCAGATTGGCCGAGAAGGCCGCCTGGCGGGTGGCCAGCGTACGCCGTACCGGTTCGTAGTCGGCGAGCGACCAGGTCGGCTGTGGATAGCCGGCGGTCGGGAGAAGCTCCCGGATCATGTCGCGGCAGGAAGCCCGCACCGACGGGGACAGCTGGGCGATCATCGCCTGGCAGAACTCCCACAGCGGTGCGCGACGGGTGATCGAGACGAACGACGTCAGGGCGTGGAAATAGCCGGCGTCGAGCGCTCCGCGGGTGCGGCTCTTGCGGAAGGCGCTCTCCTCGGCCAGCTCGACCAGGGCCTGCACGATCTGCCTGGCGCCGAGGAACTCGCCGAAGGTGGCGTGGAGGAATTCGTAGCTGCGTTCGACCCCGCCGGTCCCCGTCGAGGCCTGGGAGTCGTGGACGAAGAAGAACCGGCCCACCAGCATCTGGGCCGGGGTCAGCGGCCGCCCGCCCTCGCCGGTGGTCCGGTCGGATGCGGTCAGCAGCAGCGGCAGGTCGGCGTCGAGCTCGGCGTCGGTGATGACGTCGCGGCCGCGGTTGTACATGGCGATCGCCACCGCCGAGAGCCTCCGCCATTCCGACTGGACCGACAACGCCCTCTGCTCGTCGGACCGGCCGGTGTCGAACTTCGCCACCTGGCGTTCGAAGAAGTCCTGGAACAGGCGTTCGTACAGTTCGGTCCGGCCGAGGCCGCCCCCGAGCGTCTGCAGGTGGTTGGCCTGGCCGTCGTAGAGGGCGAGCAGCAACAGCAGGAGGGGCTGCTCGGTCAGCTCGCGGTGCGCGCGTACGGCATCGAGGGCCAGCGGCTGCAGGCCGCGGGCCGAAAATCGGTCGGCGTTCCGCGTGTTCCAGATGGCCAGCCAGTGGGCGATCTGTTCGTCGTCGAAGGGTTCCAGCCGGAGCACCGCGGTGTTCCTGGGGAAGCGGGCCCGGTCGGCGACCACCGTCCGGCTGGTGACCAGCACGGCCAGCGGGCGGCCGAGTTCCTCCTCGCGCTGCTGGAAGTCGCGCAGCTGTTCGAGGTAGTCGGCCCAGTTCTGCCCGGTCGCCTGGAGCAGCTCGTCGAAGCCGTCCATCATCACGACCGGCAGCGCGGTCCCGGCCCGGCGGACCAGTTCCGGCCACGTTACCTGCTCGCCCAGCTGCAGGTAGAGCGCCTGTTCGATCTGGGTCTGCACCGGGGCGTCGGTGCGGACAGTGCGGAGCTCGACGCGTACGGGAAGGAAGTCGGCCTCGGCGAGCCGGGCCGCCAGACGGCGGGTGAGCACCGATTTGCCGGAGCCGGGCTGGCCGAGGATGACCAGCGGGCGGTCGGTCGCCTCGGGGCTGGTGAAATGGGCGAGCGCGAAGCCGTGGACGTCGTGGACTCGGCTGGTCGAGGTGGTGGACCACCAGCGCTCGGTGGCCGGCACGTCGTCCGGGCCGGCGGTCGCGAGCAGACCGCTCGGCTCGATGTAGCCCTCGGCCAGGCTCGGCAGTTCGAGGCCGGCCGGGGTGTCGGCCGCGTCGAGGATCGGCTGGCCGAGCCGGGCCCGGTAGCGGCGGACGAGCCCGGACAGGACCGCCTGCTCGGGCTGCGGCAGCGCGTCGAGCACGTCGCGGACCAGCAGCCGGGTGGCCTGCGACGAGGTCATGTCGGACCAGAGCCGGAACTCGGGGATCTCGGCGGCGAGCCGGCGATAGGCCGCGGCGTAGTGCCGGACCGCCGCGCCGGCCAGGTCGGCGGCGTCGCGATAGGCCTTGACCGCCCCGAACGCCCGCAGGCCGCCCAGAAACTCGAACGTCGCGTTGCCCACCTCGAGGTAGAAGTGGGTCAGCGGCTTGTAGAACTGCTCGAACGGCAGCCGCGGGGAGGGGGCCGGGGCCGGCTGCTCGATCAGCACCGTCACCGTGTCGGCCAACGACGACACCGGCCAGGCGTGAGCCGTGACCGCCACCTGCTCGGCGGCGGTCATCCGGGCGTCCTGAAGACGGAAGCCGCGCGAGCCCAGCCACTCGTCGAGCGCCTCGAAGAAGGCGACCAGCACGATCACGCTGTGTGCGGCCAGGAGCTTGTCGGTGCGATCGAAGCGGCCGAGGCCCTGCACCTTGTCGCGCCACCCGCGAACCGCGCCGTGACCCCAGCTCACCATCTGATCGCGCAGCGCGAAGAAGTCGACGGTTCCGCCGCTGCCGACGGTCACCGCGCCCGCGCCGATTCCGGCGATCTGTCCCAGCACCCCCACCAGCGGCGAGTCGCCGTCGAGGATCCGCACGGCGTCGGCAAAGGACAATCCCTTGGATCGCATGACTCATCGTTCTACAGGATTCGCCGCGCAAGGATTCGCCGCGCACGATTCGTTCGGGGTATTCGTTCTAGGCGATGAGGTCTCCCAGCCCGACCAGGTGCAGGAGGCGGCCCAGGCCGCGGCTCGGGCGTGTCAGGTGGAGCCGCCGGCCGTCCTGGTGCACACGATCGGCGGCGGCGGCCAGCGCGCGCAGGCCCGCCGCGTCGATGAAGGTGAGTTCGCTGAGGTCGACGACGAGGTCGCGGTCGGTGCCGATACCGCGTTCGAGGGCCCGCTCGAAGGCTGCCATCGTCGCCATGTCGACCTCGCCACGCGGATGCAGTGTCGTCATGCCTGGAGAGCGCGCGGCACCCGCTCGCTGTTACACCTGAACTTTTCCCGTTCGGAAACGACTGACCAGATATGCAGACGCAATCCGTGACCGAGGCCATCGAGGCCGATGTCATGTACGAGTACGGCCGGTGTGCGCCGGCGGACGCGCTGGGTGTCGGCCTGGCCCGGATCGGCGGTGGCGTCGTCGTGTCGATGCGTTACGACCCGACCCGCTACTGGAGCAAGGCGCTCGGCTTCACCGGGCCGGTCACGGCCGACCTGATCGACGAGGTGCTCGACTTCTACCGCAAACAGGACAACCCGCACGCCGTACTGCAGATCGCCCCGGACCTTCTGCCTCCGGACTGGGCCGAGATCTGCGCCGCCCGTGGCATCCGGGCCGGGTCGGAGTGGGTCAAGCTGGCGGCCACGATCCGGGACCTCCCGCCGGCCGCCGACGGGCCGCTGAAGGTCGGCCGCGTCGGCGCGGAAGATGCCGAGGAGTGGGCCGGGGTCGTGACGAACGCCTTCGGCATGACGGCGGCCGGGCTGCCGCGGATGTTGGCGGCCACCGCGGGGAACCCGCGCTTCCAGTCGTACGCCGTCTGGGCCGGCGACAGCATCGTCGCGGGCGCGAACCTGTTCATCGCCGGCGACGTCGCCTCGCTGAACGCGGCCGCGACGGCGCCCGAGTTCCGGGGCCGCGGCGCCCAGACCGCCCTGATCCACGCCCGGATCGAGGCGGCCCGCGTGGCCGGCTGCCGGGTCGTCGTCGGCGAGACCGGCAAGCCCGCCCCGGGCGAGAGCAACCGGTCGCTCAACAACATGCGGCGGGCCGGCCTCCAGCCGTGCTACCCGCGGCGCAACTGGATCTGGTCCGGCCGGTAGGGCGTCACCTGACTCCTCCCATCAGCCGGCTCAGGGGGCGGCTGATGGCGAGGAGGATCAGGCCGAGGACGACGGCGATCGCGCCGAGGATGCCGAAGTACGCGACCTCGTGGTCCTCGCTGTAGTAGCTCGCCAGGGTGCCCGACATGGCCGTTCCCAGGGCGACCGAGAGGAAGAACAGGGCGACCATCTGGGTCGGGAAGGCCCGCGGCGCGAGCTTGGTCGACAGCGACAGGCCGACCGGGGACAGCAGCAGCTCGGCGATCGTGAAGACCAGGATGATGCCGGTCAGCCCGAGCAGCGGCACCCCGCCCGGGCCGCTGCCCGCGAACGGCAGGAACAGCAGGAACGCCACGCCCATCACGATCGTGCCGGCGGCGAACTTGACCGGCGTGGAGGGCTGCCGGGGGCCGAGGGAGGTCCAGAGGGCGGCGAACGCGCCGGACAGCACGATGATGAAGACCGGGTTGATCGACTGCACCCAGGAGACCGGCATCGTCCAGCCGAACAGATCGCGATCGAGCCGTTTGTCCGAATAGATCGTCACCACGGTGAATTGCTGCTGATAGAGCGACCAGAAGGCCGCGCTCGCGATGAACATCGGGATGAACGCGTAGACCCGCTTCCGCTCCACGCTGTCGACCTTTCGGGAAGTCAGGATAAGCCCGAAATAGGCGATGGCGGCGACGATGCTCAGAACGACCACGACCGTGGACAGATGCGCAGCCGGAATCAGACCGGAAATCGCCAGCACCGCGACCACGGTCACCACCACGGCCGCGACCACCGCGACCAGAGGCCGGCGCCGAGGGGGCAGCGGATTGGCGACCTCGCGGGCCTGCCCGCTCAGGGCGCGCCGCCCGATCGCGTACTGGACGAGCCCGATCGCCATCCCGAGCGCGGCCAGGCCGAACCCCCAGTGGAAGCCGGCGTCCTTCTGCAACAGCCCGGTCAGCAGCGGCCCGACCAGCGCGCCCAGGTTGATGCCGAGGTAGAACAGCGAGAACCCGGCATCTCGCCGATCGTCGCCCGGCTCGTAGAGCGTGCCCACGATCGCCGTCGCGGTCGCCTTCACCCCGCCGCTGCCCAGCGCGATCAGGATCAGCCCGGCCGCCACGCCGCCCAGCCCGGGAATCAGCGCCAGGCACAGGTGCCCGCACATGACCAGGACCGCGCTGCCGAACAGCACCCGCTCCGGCCCGAACAGCCGGTCGGCCAGCCACGCCCCGATCACCGTCGCGAGATAGACCGAGCCGCCGTACGCCCCGACGATGCTGGTCGCCGTGTCCTGATCGATGCCGAGACCGCCGCGCGAAGACTCGTAGTACAGGTAGATCAGCAGGATGCCCTGCATGCCGTAGAACGAGAACCGTTCCCACAGCTCCACCCCGAAGAGGTTGGCCAGCACCCGGGGTTGCCCGAAGAATGTCCGCTCGCTCATGGACGGTGACTACCCAGTCGTACCCGCCACGCACCCCGCGAAGTGTCGTCGACCCGGACCGGGCGGCGCCGATTGCCCCCTGACTCCCCGGACCCGTGGGATGTCTAGCGCTCGATCAGCTCGCCGACCACGTGCTCGGCGATCGCCAGCGACGAGGTGGCGGCGGGGGAGGGGGCGTTGCGCACCGCGGTCACCGGGCCTCGGTGATGGATGCGGAAGTCGTCGACCAGGGAGCCGTCGGCGTCGACCGCCTGTGCCCGCACCCCCGCCCCGCCGCGCTGCACGTCGGCGACCCGCAGGTCGGGGACGTACGACCGGGCGGCCGCGATGAACGCCCGCTTGGACGCGCTCCCGTACAGCTCCTTCATCCCCGTACGCCAATGGCGGCGAGCCATGCGCCGGAAGCCGGACCACATCAGGGTTTGCCAAAGATCGCCGGCGGCGATGTCTGCCCAGGTGTAGCCCTCGCGGGCGAGCGCGAGCACCGCGTTGGGGCCGACCTCGACCGAGCCGTCGACCCGGCGCGTGAGGTGTACGCCGAGGAACGGGTAGCGCGGGTCGGGCACCGGGTAGATCAGGCCCCGCACGAGGTCGGTGCGTTCCGGTTTGATCTTGTAATATTCGCCGCGGAACGGCACGATCGCCGGGCCCGGGGTGTCGCCGGCCAGCCTGCTGACCCGGTCGGACTGCAGCCCGGCGCAGATCACCACCCGGTCGAAGCCGAACTCGCCCGCGGTCGTGCTCACCCGGGCACCCCGCAGCCCGGTCACCTCGGCGCCGAAGACGATCTCGCCGCCGGCCTGCCGCACGTCGTCGGCGTAGGCGTTCGCGACCGCCACGAAGTCGACGATCGCGGTCCGCGGCGAGTGCAGCCCGGCGACCCCGCGGGCGTGCGGCTCGATCTCGGTGATCTCGGCCGCCGACACCCGGCGCAGGCCGGGCACCTCGTTGAGCTTCGCCCGGCGCTCGATCTCGTCGAGGCCCGGCACCTCGCTCTCGTCGCGGGCCACGACGAGCTTGCCGACCGCGTCGTAGGGCAGGCCGCGCTTGGCGCAGTATTCCTCGAGCAGCGTCATGCCGCGCCGGCACAGCTTCGCCTTGAGCGAGCCCGGCTGGTAGTAGAGCCCGGCGTGCACCACGCCGCTGTTGTGGGCGGTCTGGTGGGCGGCGACGTGGTCCTCCTTGTCGAGGACCGTGACCGGATAGCCGAGTTCGGTCAGGCGGCGGGCGATCGCCAGACCGACGATCCCGGCACCGACGACACCGAAGCGTGGCGGATTCGCAGACATCGGGACCATGCTAGTGAGGCCTGGGCACCTTTGGGGTAGGGAGAACGGTTGTGGAAACAGAGTTGTTCATCGGCGGCAAGTGGGTCCCCGCCTCTTCCGGTAAGCGTTTCGACGTGCTGGACCCGGCCACCGGCGAAGTCATCGCGACGGTCGCCGACGGCGACGAATCGGACGCGATGGCGGCGGTGGACGCGGCGGCTGCCGCGGGTCCCGCCTGGGCGGCGACGGCTCCCCGCGTACGCGGTGAGGCGCTCCGCAGGGCGTGGGAGCTGATGACCGAGCGGGCCGACGAGCTGGCCAAGCTGATCAGCCTGGAGAACGGCAAGGCGCTGGTCGACGCGAAGGGCGAGGTGACGTACGCGGCCGAGTTCTTCCGCTGGTTCGCCGAGGAGGCCGTCCGCGTCGACGGTCTCGTCAAGAATGCCCCGTCGGGTGCCAACCGGATCCTGGTCGTCCATCAGCCGGTCGGCGTCTGCGTGCTGGTCACGCCGTGGAACTTCCCGGCCGCGATGGCCACCCGCAAGATCGGCCCGGCGCTGGCCGCCGGCTGCACCGTGGTGCTCAAGCCGGCCAGCGACACCCCGCTGACCGCGCTCGCCATGGCCGGCATCCTGGACGAGGCCGGCGTCCCCGAGGGCGTGGTCAACGTGCTGCCCTCGCGCAGCTCCGGCAAGGTCGTCTCGGCCATGCTCAAGGACCCGAGGGTCCGCAAGATCTCGTTCACCGGCTCGACCGAGGTGGGCCGCATCCTGCTCGCCCAGGCCGCGGAGAACGTCATCAACACCTCGATGGAGCTGGGCGGCAACGCACCGTTCCTGGTCTTCGCCGACGCCGACCTCGACGCGGCGATCGAGGGCGCCATGATCGCCAAGATGCGCAACGGCGGCGAGGCGTGCACGGCGGCCAACCGCTTCTACGTCGAGGCCCCGATCGCCGACGAGTTCTCCCGCCGGTTGTCGGCGAAGATGAGCGCGCTCGTGGTCGGCCCCGGCACCGACGAGAAGACCCAGGTCGGGCCGCTGGTCAACGAGGACACGGTCAGCAAGGTCGACGACCTGGTGCAGGGCGCGCTCGGCGAGGGCGCGTCGGCGGCGATCGGCGGCACGCGGCCGTCGGGCAAGGGCTTCTACTACCCGCCGACCGTGCTCACCGGGGTCGCGCCGGGCTCGGCGATCCTCCGCCAGGAGATTTTCGGCCCGGTCGCCCCGATCGTCACCTTCACCGACGAGGCGGACGCGGTCCGGATGGCCAACGACACCGAGTTCGGCCTGGTCGCGTACCTCTACACCGGCGACCTGGCCCGCGGCCTGCGGGTGAGCGAGGCCCTGGAGGCGGGCATGGTCGGCCTCAACCGTGGCCTGGTCAGCGACCCGGCCGCGCCGTTCGGCGGCGTGAAGCAGAGCGGCATCGGCCGCGAGGGCGGCCACGAGGGTCTGCTCGAGTACCTGGAGTCCAAGTACATCGCCGTGAACTGGTAATTCGTACTCTCCGAGAGGTCCGGCCGCCCCGGCCGGGCCTCTTTTGTGGGGCCGGGGCCCGCCCGTCCAGCCGTTGATCTAGGTCACGCGGGGCGTCGTGCCGATCGGCTACGCGGCGCTCGCGTTCGTGCTCGGGGTGACCGTCGGGACGCTGCTCCGGCGGACCGTCGCCGCCATGGCCGTCACGCTGGTCCTTCACCGGGCCGACCGACTGGACGGCCCGCGGGCCGCACGCCGATCTGACGGCCTGTCCGCGATGGCTAGATTCGCAGCATTTGACGCAACGGCTGTCGTACATTCCGAACAATCAGTTCTGGAAGCTGCAATGGCGGGAATTGGGGGTGTTAGTCGCTATATCGCCGGCCGTGGCGGCCCTTTGTGGCTGGTGGATCCGGCGACGGGTGAACCGAAAGGGTGCGCAGTTGCGGTGCAGGGGGCCGGACGGCCCCCTGCGCGTTGTGTAGTCGGAGGATGCTTACGGACGGGAAATGAACTATTTTTCTTCCTCGTGCCGTACCCCTTGTCGGGTGCCTCGCGCTTTGGTCGATACTAGTGCGGCCTGTCGGCGCCCCCCACAGGTAGCGATCCACCCGGAAGGACTGCTTCCCAATGCGCAAGAGACTGTTGACCTTCGCGGCGGTCGGTCTGCTGGCGACGGCAACCATGACTGCGTGTGACAGTTCCGATGACCAGACCTCCACAGCCGCAACGACCAGCAACACGACGGTCGGTAAGGGCGACGGTAAGGCCCGGGTCGGCGTGATCCTCCCCGACACGGTCAGTGCCCAGCGCTGGGGCACCGCCGACCCGAAGTACCTGACGGCGGCCTTCAAGGACGCCAACGTCCCGGTCGAGGTCGAGAACGCGCAGGGCAACGCGGCGGACTTCGTCAAGATCGCCCAGAACATGGTCGACAGCGGCATCAAGGTGCTGGTCATCGCGAGCATCGACTCGGTCAGCGGCAAGGCGGCGCTCGACGCGGCCAAGGCCAAGAAGATCCCGACGATCGACTACGACCGGCTTACGCTCAACGGCGGCGCCGACTACTACGTCACCTTCGACGGCGGGGCGGTCGGTCGCTTCCAAGCGTACGGGCTGACCAAGTGCCTCAGCGCCGAACACAAGAGCAACCCGGTCATCGCCGAGATCAACGGCTCGCCGACCGACAACAACGCCACGCTGTTCAAGGCCGGCTACGACGGGGTCCTCAACCAGGCCTACGACGACGGCTCGCTCGTCAAGGGCCCGGACCAGTCGGTCACCGACTGGAAGCCCGAGATCGCGGCCACGATCTTCGCCCAGATGCTGAGCCAGCGGCCCGACATCGCCGGCGTGCTGTCGGCCAACGACGGCATGGCCGGCGCGGTGATCAGCGTGCTGAAGAAGAAGGGCCTCAACGGCCGGGTCCCGGTGACCGGCCAGGACGCCTCGGTGCCCGGCCTGCAGGCGATCCTCGCCGGCGACCAGTGCATGACGGTCTACAAGCCGATCAAGCCGGAGGCCGAGGCCGCCGCCGGCCTGGCCGTCAGCCTCTTCAAGGGCCAGAAGCCGACCACGGCGAGCGACAAGCTGAAGGACCCGGAGTCCGGCGCCTACGTCCCGACCGTGCTGCAGCAGCCGCAGTCGATCACCGCCGACAACGTCGACGACGTGATCAAGGACGGCTTCGCGACCGTCAAAGAGGTCTGCACCCCGGCCTACCAGGACGCCTGCCGCGCGCACGGTCTGATCAAGTAACGGACAACCCGGGGAAGCGGGGGCCGGCTCAGCCGGCCCCCGCTTCTGCTGTATGACCTAGGCCTCTGCTGGTAAGTCCTTCCCGTAACCCTGGGGTAGCCAGGGCGAGGTCCAGGGTGTTGCTGTGGTGAGGTTCTGGTCGTCCTGCGGGCTGTATTTTGCGCGTTCGGCCCGATATCTCGTTTCGAGTAGGCCCTGGCAGAAGCCCGCATTGCCGTCGATGCTGACCCTCACCGTGCGAGCGAACCGCAGCCACTGCGGCAGCCGTGCGGCGTCAATCGGATCACCCCGGTCGTCGCAGAAGGCCCACGACGACACGATGCCGAGCCTCTCCCGGCGCCGGGCGACCGCCGCCGCGCCCGCCGGCGACGACGAGGACGCGGCGGCCAATGACAGCGACGGCAACGACGCGGCCGGCACTCCCGATGCGAGCAGTGCGCGGGCCAGACGTTCCGAGGCGGCCAGATGCGCCTTCCGCTCGAATGTCGTCCGCAACGAAGCCAGCGACGAGTCGAGATCGTCGGACGAGAAGGAGTCCGCGAACGACGACGCCGCGGCCACCCCCGCGTTGATCTCGGACGAGACGAAGTGGTCCAGCAGAACCACCTCGACCTGCCCCGCGCCGGGAACCGCCGCCACGGCGTCACGGGCGTCGGCGACCATGAGCCAGGCGAAGTTCGGGGCGCAGAAGTAGGTGGGCAGGCGGAGCTCGACGCGTACGCCGGAAGGGATTTTGACGGTGATCCGGGAAACGAAACCGAGGTCGGTGACCGGGCGGTCGAGTTCGGGATCCCGCACCGAACTCAGGGCCGCCGTCACCTCCGAGAGGAGCGTCACGCCGGAACCTTGATGTCGTAGAGACCGGCCGCGTTGAGACCCAGGATCTTCCTCTTCGCGTCCGGGGTGAGAACACCGTATTCCCCCTGCAGGTCGTCGGGGATCTGGAAGTCGACGAATTTCTCGACCAGCCATTTCGGCTGCCAGATCGCATAGTCGCTGCCGAAGAGAATCCGGTCCTCGCCGATCCAGTAGAGGAGCTCGCCGATGATCTGGGCGAAATAGCGCGGCCGGCTGTGGAGGAACGGCATGGCCACCGCGAGCCCGCCATAGACGTTGGGCTCCTGCGTGGCGATCCAGCAGAAGTCCTCGAGCCGGGGCAGCCCGACGTGCTCGACGATGAAGCGCAGGTCGGGGAAGGCCGTCGCCGCGTCGTCCACGTCGGCCACGTCGAAGGCGTCCCGGTTCATCGGGTAGACCGTCGGGCCCTTGTGCACGTGGATGTTCCGGATGCCCAGGGACAGGCATTTCTCGAGATAGCGGTAGGCCCACGGATCGCTGAGTTTCCAGCCTTTCGAATCCCCTTTCCACTCGGCGGTGTAGAGCTTGACGCCCGGCAGCTGCCACCGCTCGTGCAACCGTTCCAGTTTCTCCAGCCCGGCCTCGCCGTCGCGCGGATCGAAGCGGCCGTTGACGATGAACCGCCCCGGATTCCGCTCCGCGAGCGAACCGTTCTGCGCGGTCGTGTTGAAGCCGTTCACGAACCAGTCGGTCAGATAGGTCGACTGAAGAATCGCCAGGTCGTCATATCCGACCTCGAACAGGTCGTGAATCATCTTCTCCTCGGAGTAGCGCTCGAACTCCGGGAGTGACCACTGGTATTCGTCCGGCGAGAGATTCGAGTGGTAGTCGTGGAAACACTTGATGAATCCCTCGCCGTAGCGGTTGATCTGATTGGCCGGCGAGCCGTCCCAGAAATGGGTGTGACCGTCGATGATGTAGTAGTCGACACCGTCCTTGCTGTACATCAGGGAACCAGGATTCCGCGTCCCTGCAGGCGTCCGGCTTCGAGGTCGTCGATGGCTTCGTTCACGGCGGCCAGTGGATAGGTCTTGGTGTGCAGCTTCACGCTGCCCTGCGCGGCGAGCGTCATCAGTTCGGACAGGTCGTTGTACGAGCCGACCAGGTTGCCGATGATGTTGCGCTCGGTCGAGATCAGGTCGATGGTCGGGATGTCGATCGAGCCGCCGTAGCCGATCACGAAGTAGCTGCCGGCCCGCCGGGTGACCGCCAGGCCCTCCTTCTCGGCACCCTGCTCGCCGACGAAGTCGAGCACGACGTGCGCGCTGTCGTGCAGCTCGGAGGTGTCGGCGAAGACCTCGTGAGCGCCGAGCGAGGTGGCCAGTTCACGGGCGCCCGGAGAGGGGTCGACGACGACCACCCGCGTCGCGGTCATGGCGAGCAGGCATTGCACGCCGATGTGGCCGAGGCCGCCCGCACCGATGACCACACAGGTCGTGCCCGGATAGAGCAGAGGCACCGCTTTCCGTACGGCGTGGTAGGCGGTCAGGCCCGCATCGGCCAGGGCCGCGACCGCCGCCGGCTCCAGTCCCTCGGCGAGCTTGACCACCGCGCGCGCGTTGGTGAGCAGGTATTCGGCCATGCCACCGTCGGTGTCGATGCCGGGGAACTTCGAGTTCTCGCAGTGCACGTCGTCGCCGGCCCGGCACGGCCGGCAGAGCCCGCAGGTGACCAGCGGGTGCAGGATCACCGCGTCGCCCCGGGCCACGTTGGTGACCGCGCTGCCGACCTCGCGCACCCAGCCCGCGTTCTCGTGGCCGATCACGTACGGGAGCTGCACCCCGGACTTCTCGGCCCACTGGCCCTCGACGATGTGCAGGTCGGTGCGGCACAGCCCGGCCGCGCCGATCTGCACCAGGACGTCGAGCGGCCCGGTCACCTGGGGATCGGGGACCTCGTCGACGGACGGGCGTTTTCCGTAGGAGTGCACGCGTACGGCCTTCATGGCCTGGCTCCCTCGCCGTTGGGAATCTTTCCCCGACTCTGCGGGGGAACCCGGTCAGGGGACAGCTCGCGTTCAGATGCTGACAACGCGGTTATCGCGCGGGCACCGCTTCCGGCGGAGCGGTCACCTCCGCGGGCTCTTGCTCGTCGCGCACCCGGGCCAGCTTGCTCGGCCACCACATCGCCCGGCCGATATCCAGGGTGAGGGCGGTGACCAGCACCGATCGTACGATCAGGGTGTCGAGCAGCACGCCGAACGCGACCGCGAAGCCGATCTCGGCGAAGGCGACCAGCGGCAGGCTACCGAGCGCCGAGAACGTGCCCGCCAGCACGATGCCGGCCGAGGTGATCACGCCTCCGGTCGCGGCCAGGCCGGTGAGCGCGCCTCGCCGGGTGCCGTGCTTCTGCGACTCCTCGCGCACCCGGGTCATCAGGAAGATGTTGTAGTCGATGCCGAGCGCGACCAGGAAGACGAACACGTAGAGCGGGAACGACGTGTCCTCGCCGCCGAAGTGGAACAGGTGGCGGAAGACCAGCGCGCTCACCCCGAGGGCGGCCGCGAACGACAGCACCACCGTGACCATGAGCAGCAGTGGCGCCACGACGGAGCGCAGCAGCAGCCCGAGGATGACCAGCACGACCAGCAGCACCAGCGGGATGACCAGTTGGTTGTCGTGCCGGTTGGCGTCGTTGATGTCGATCGTCATCGCGGTGATGCCGCCGACCTTGGCGTCGGCGCCGGGGATCGCGTGCACCGCCGTACGTACCTGTTTGACCACGGCCTGCGCGGCGTCGCTGTCGGGTGCCGCCTGGAGCGTGCCGTCGAGCTCGACCAGCCCGTTCTTGACCACCGGGTCGGCGACCGACGTGATGCCGGGGTTGCCGGCCAGCGCCTGGCGTACCTGGTCGGCGCTGCCCGCGTCGGCGATGACGGCGACCGGCTGGCCCTGGCCGGCCGGGAAGTGCCGGGCCATCGCCTCCAGCCCGATCTCGGCCGGCTGCTTGGTGGTGAAGGTGTCGCCCGACTTCAGGCCGCTGGCGTCGAGTTGGAGCATCCCGAGTGCCATCGCGCCGAGGACCACCCCGGTGGAGATCCAGACCGTGCGCGGGCGCCGCCCGATCCGGCCGCCGAGCCGGGCCCAGAGGCCGGTCGCGGTCGGCTCGGGGGTGCCGAACTTCGGCCGCACGGGCCAGAAGAGCCAGCGGCCGCAGATCACCAGCAGGGCCGGCAGCAGGGTCATCATGACGAGCAGGCCGACCACGATGCCGAGCGCGGCGACCGGGCCGAGGCCGCTGGTCGAGTTGACCTCGGCCAGGGTCAGGATCGACATGCCGACGGCCACGGTCGCCGCCGAGGCGATGATCGCCGGGCCGGCCCGGTGCAGGGCGAACTGCATGGCCTCGTGCCGGTCGGCGTGCCGCCGCAGTTCCTCGCGGTAGCGGGCGACCAGCAGCAACGCGTAGTCGGTGCCCGCGCCGAAGACCAGGACGGTCAGGATGCCCGCGCTCTGCGCGTTGACGACCAGGCCGGCGTGCTTGGCGAGCAGGTAGATGAGGGACTGCGCGCTGGTCAGCGCGACACCGGCCGACAGGATGGGCAGCAGCCAGAGAATCGGGCTGCGATAGGTGATCAGAAGGATCAGGGCCACCACGATGAGCGTGGTGTAGAGCAGGGTGCCGTCGATGCCGCCGAACGCGTTCGCCGAGTCGGCGGCGCTGCCGGCCGGGCCGGTCAGATAGACCTTGAGGCCGTCCGAGCCGGTGCCGGTGATCCTCTTGATCGCGTCGGTGCTGTCGACGATCTTGTCCCAGCCGGCGCTGTCCACCTTGATCGGGACGAGCGTCTCCAGGGCGGCCTTGTCCTTGCTCGGCGCCGGACCGGACACCTGCCCGGCGAGGCCCGGGACGCCGGCGAACGCCTGGGCGTCGGCGGTCGCCTTGGCCCGATCGGCCGCGGTGATGCCGCCGTCGCGCTCGTAGACGATGAGCGCCGGCGCGATGTCGTCGGGCTGGAACTGCTTCTGCAGGTCGGCCACCTTGGTCGCCTCGGCGTTGCCGGGCAGCCAGGCCGAGTTGTCGTTCTTCTCGACCCCGCTCAGTTTGCCGGCCATCGGCGCCGCCACCGCGAGCACGACGATCCACAGTGCCAGCACGACCCATTTGGACCAGCGGCCGCTGACCAGCCGCGCCACCCCACCCGTAGCCATCTTCGTCTCCCCCCGAGACAGTCCGGTCGCGCGGAGCGTATGCCGGGGCGCCCAGGCTGCCCAACCCTGAATACGCCGAGCTCAGGGTTATCTCAGGGTCCAGGTCACGCCGTTGTGTCGGGCATGCGAACAATGCGAACCGGGGGATCGGACAGCGGCCCGAAGATCGACACTGCATAATCGAAGGGTGACCAACTGGGAGTACGCGCGGCTGGACTACCGCGCGGCAGGGACGCTCGGCACCGACCGGTTCATGGACTGGACCGCGACCTTCCACCACCCGGGAGGCATCCTGCGCTGGGGAACCGACGAGCGCTTCGACGACCTGCAGCACCTCAACCGGGCCGGGGCGGCCGGCTGGCAGGCGTACGACCGGGCCGTGGTGCACGTCAAGGACGAACCGCACCGGCTGAGCAGCGTCACCTACTCGATGCGCCGTCCGGTGCCGTAAATTTCTTCAGCGTGGCGAAGGAACAAGGTCAGAGGGTCATTGCCTCCAACAAGAAGGCGCGGCACGACTACGCGATCCTGAAGACGTACGAGGCGGGTCTCGTGCTGGCCGGCACCGAGGTGAAGTCGCTGCGCGAGGGCCGGGCGTCGCTGGTCGACGCGTTCGCCCAGGAACACGAGGGCGAGATCATGCTCTACGGTCTGCACATCGCGGAGTACGGCTACGGCAGCTGGACCAACCATGTGCCGCGGCGCACCCGCAAGCTGCTGCTGCACCGGCACGAGATCGCCAAGATCCTGCACCAGCTCGACGACGGCAAGGGCCTGACCCTGGTGCCGCTGTCGATGTACTTCAGCAACGGCTGGGCCAAGGTCGAGCTGGGCCTCGCGCGCGGCCTCCGGTCGTACGACAAACGCCAGGTCATGGCCGAGCGTGACGCTCAGAAGGAGATCGCCCGGGAGCTGGGGCGGCGGCTGAAAGGCCGCCGATAGGATCGGCCCATAGGATCGGCGCCATGGAATTCGGTCTCGACACCTTCGGCGACGTCACCGTCGGTTCCGACGGCAAGAAGCTTCCGTACGCCCAGGTCATCCGTAACGTCGTGGAGCAGGCCGTGCTGGCCGACCGGCTCGGGGTCGACGCCTTCGGTCTCGGCGAGCACCACCGCGGCGACTTCGCGGTCTCGGCGCCCGAGATCGTGCTCGCCACGATCGCCGGCCGCACTTCGCGGATCCGATTGGGCACCGCGGTCACGGTCCTGAGCTCGGACGACCCGGTCCGCGTCTTCGAGCGCTTCGCCACCCTCGACGCCGTCTCCGGCGGGCGGGCCGAGATCATCCTCGGCCGGGGCTCGTTCACCGAGTCGTTCCCGCTGTTCGGCTTCGACCTCGCGGACTACGACAAGCTGTTCAGCGAGAAGGTCGAGCTGATGTCGCACCTGCTCACCGAGGGTCCGGTGACCTGGTCGGGCACGGTCCGGCCGCCACTTTCCGACCAGCAGGTCTACCCGAAGACCGAGTCCGGCCACATCCGCACCTGGATCGGCGTCGGCGGCAGCCCCGAGTCGGTGGTCCGGGCCGCGCAGTACGGCCTCCCGCTCACCCTGGCGATCATCGGCGGCGAGCCGGCCCGGTTCGCGCCCTACGTCGACCTCTATCGGCGCGCGCTCAAGGAGTTCGGCCGGCCGGAGGATCTGCCGGTCGCGGTGCACTGCCCGGGCTTCGTCGCCGAGACCGACGAGGAGGCGATCGACGTGCTCTGGCCGCACGCCCGCAACATGCTCAACCGGATCGGCCGGGAGCGCGGCTGGCCGCCGCTCGCCCACGACCGCTTCGTCGACGACATCAAGGTCGGCGCCTGGCATGCGGGCTCGCCCGAGACCGTGGCCCGGAAGATGGCCTCGACCATCAAGGCGCTCGGCATCCAGCGCTTCGACCTCAAGTACTCGGCCGGCACGCTGCCCCACGAGCGCATGATGACCGCGATCGAGCTGTACGGCTCCCAGGTCGTCCCCCGGGTCAAGGACCTTCTGGCGGTCTGAGCACGGAGGCAGAAGTTCGGTCCGTAACCAGTCACGGGCGGCACGCGGACACGCTCAGCGAGAGGGACCTGCCCTCGAAACAGCACAAGACCCACAAACCGGATTCATAGATCAGAAGCTATGAATGACCGCCTACGAAAGACCGAGGCTAGGCCAGACGGCCGTTGCGGGCGGCCGTGTTGAGCGCGACCGCCCGGGTGGCTCGCACGGCCCCCAGCCGTACGGCCCGCTCGACCGACCACCGGTCGGCCCGCAGCCGGGCGGTCGGCATCGAGATCGCCACCGCGCCGACGAACCGGCCGGCGGCGTCCGTCACCGGGGCCGCCAGGCAGGTCAGACCGGCCTGGAACTCGTCGACCTCGATCGCGAGCCCGGTCCCGCGCACCTGGGTGAGCTGGCGGTCGAGCAGCGTCCGGTCGGTGACCGTGGCCGGGGTGACCGCCGGGGTGCCGGTGTGGTCCAGCACGATCTCCAGGTCGTCCCGGCCGAGCGTGGCGAGCATCAGCTTGCCGAAGGCGGTGGCGTGCGGTGCCTGATGGAAACCGACGTCGAGGGGGCGGATGCGGGGATGCTCGGGGCACTCGGCCACGTGCGCGACGATCATCTCGGTGTCGCGCAGCGCCGCGTAGTAGGCGGCGGCGTGCGCCTGCTGATGCAACACGCCGGCGACCCGTTCCACCTCGGCCGGCACGGCGATCTGGCGGCGGAGCCCGCGCGCCAGGTCGTCCACGCGGTGTCCCAGCGCGTACGCTCGCTGGTCGCCCAGATGGACCAGATATCCTCCGGTGACCAACGTCGTGAGCAGGTGGTATGTCGTCGGGAGGGTGAGGCCGAGCGCCTTCGCGACGTCCCGGGCCGGCACCGGCCCGGACGCGGCGGCGATATGGTCGAGGACCCGCATCGCCCGCTCCACGGACTGCAGAAGTCCCGTTCCCTTGCCGGCCATGACCCCACCCTGCGTCCGCCAAGGTCGCCAACGGAAGCCCACTGACTGATCGCGCGAAAGGTGAGCCAAGATGATCTTCATTACCGCCAAGTTCACGGTCAAGCCCGAGTACGCCGACGACTGGCCCCGCATCAGCGGCCCGTTCACCGAGGCGACCCGCGCCGAAGCGGGCTGCAAATGGTTCGACTGGTCACGCAGCCTCGACGATCCCACCGTCTACGTGCTTGTCGAGGCCTTCCGCGACGGTGACGCCGGCGCCGCCCACGTCGGCTCGGCCCATTTCAAGCAGGCCCAGCGGGACCTCCCGCAATACCTGGCCGCCACCCCGAAGATCATCAGTCAGGCCGTCGACCAGGACGACTGGTCCGAGCTGGGCGAGCTCGCCGTCAAGTAGCCCGTACGGAAGGCGCGGCCGTCGCCGGACGGCCGTGCCCTGATCTCACGGGCCTTCGCTTGCCCGGAGCGGTGCCGCCCCCGAGTGAGCCCGCCGGCCGGCGCGGCGGTGCAGCCGCGCCGGCGGATCCGGAGACGCGGATAGGCCGATGTGGACGGCGGCCCTTGCCCCCGGATGGTTCGATGATCACCTAGGATGCCCGCCATGCGGGGAGGCAGGGTACGGGGCACGCTGCCGTTGCGAGCGATGCTGAACAGCGAGCTGGCCGACACGGCGGTCGTGCTGTTTCGGGAGCGCGCGCTGCCGTTGCTGCTGCTCGCCCTGCCGCTGCAGGCGATCGAGCAGATCGCGGCCTGGTACGCCGGAGCCCCCATGCTCGACGAGTACGCGAACTTCACCGTCTGGTGGCGGGTGATCGCGACCCTTTTCGCCGGCGACGCCGTTGTCGTCCTGCTGCTGGGGGCGTACGCGGGTGCCGCCGCCGTGCCCGCCCTGCTGGGCCAGAAGGTGACCCACCGCGCGCTGTTCAAACCGATGCGCCCGCTGCCGCTGCTGGTCACGGCGATCGTCCCGGCCCTGGTCGCGTGGCCGGCCGCGTACTTCGGACTCGGCGGCCTGATCGTCTTCTTCGGCCTTTTCGGTATGGCCGGCGTCGCCCTCGCGATCGACCGGGCCCGGTGGCCGTTCGGGGCGCTCGGCCGTTCGGCGGTGCTGGCGACCCGGCAGAGCTGGCGCGGTCTATGGGCCCGGATCTTCGCCACCGTGATCTGGCTCGGCATCCGGGTGGCCCTCGCGGTCGGCCCGATCCTGTTTCTGTGGCAGTTCGGCCTGGTCGCGGACGGTTACCTCGGCGACTGGCCGGTCCTGATGGTGTGGGGTCTGACCGGCACGGTGTCCTGCGCGGCGCTCGCCTGCCTCGACGCCGTCGTGCTGATCGACATCCGGATCCGCACCGAGGGCCTGGACATCGCACTGCGCCGCGCACTGGCGAACGGGATCGACCCGGCTCAGGTGCTGGTGCACACGCGACCGAAGAACGCCGTACCGATGCAGGTCTCGGCGCAGCCGGGCCTACCGCCCTGGCCGCAGGCTCTCGTCCGACCGTCGGTGCCGGCCGGGCTGAGCCGCCAGGCCCAGCTGCAATGGGTGCAGGCCCAGGCTCGAGCTCAATATCAGACCCCGCGGCCGGATGAGGGGCGCGAGTCGTGACCCGCGACTACGACGAGTTCCTCGCCCGGATCTTCGACCACCTCAGCCCGTCGGTGGTCGGGCTGATCCTGCTCGCGGCCGCCGTCGCCGTCGGGCTTCTCTGGTACACGTTCCCGGCCTGGCTCAAGATCCGCCTGCCCCGTATCACCTTCGAACGGCTTCGCATCACCTTCAAACTGCCGCGGTTCAGGTTCAAGCGGAAGCCCCGCCGGAAGCGGGAGAAGAGGCCCACGGCCGTCAAGCCGGAGCCCCAGGTCCGCACGCCCGAGCCGGAACCGGCTCCCGAGCCGCGTTCCCAGGCCGGGGCGTTGTCGCTCGCCGATCGGCTCGCGGCCGAAGGCCGCTACGCCGAGGCCATCCGGGAACGGCTGCGTGAGTCGGTCACGGCGCTGACCCGGTACGGCGTGATCGCGCCCGCCCCGGCGTGGACGGCCCACGAGGTCGCCGCCCGGGCCGGCGCGAACCGGCCCGCGGTATCGGATCCCCTGGCCGGGGCGACCGGCATCTTCTCCGAGGTCTGGTACGGCCACCGCCCGGCCGGCCCCGATCAGGACGCGCTGATGCGTCGCCTCACCGCCGAGGTCAAGGCAGCCCTGGAGACTCAGCGATGACGACGACCACGACGGGGCCGACACCGGCACCCGCCAGGACGAAGCGGAGGCGCAGCCGGCGCTGGCTGCGTCTCGCCGTCCCGGTCGCGGTGGTGATGGCCGCGTTCGTCGCCACCGCGATCATCCACTCGCTGCAGCAGCCCGACCCGGGGGACAAGGACTACCTCAACCCGGCCAGCCCGGCCCCGATCGGTTCGTCGCGGCTGGCCGATGCCCTGCGCGGCCAGGGCATCACGGTCACCCGGGTGACGACGACCTATCAGGCGAGCTCGACGCTCTGGGCGCAGCCGGACTCCACGCTGTTCGTGACCGTGCCGGGCTACACCGACGTCGAGCACCTGACCGACTCGAAGTGGTTCCCGCGCGGCAGCCACATCGTTCTGGTCCGTCCCGACGACAGCTTCCTGCGGCAGACGGACTGGCCCGCCTCCACGGCCGGCGAGCGCTGGACGGCGTCCGCCCCGGCACCCGGCTGCGATCTGTTCGGCGTCCCGGCGGCCGTGCACCAGCGGTACTACAAGACCAGCGCGACGAGCTGTTATCAGGGTGGCGTGGTCGAGTTCGGGGTGAACCCGGCCACGGTCGAGCTGGTCGGCGCGGCCGACCCGTTCCGCAACGACCGGATCGACGAGCACGGCAACCGCGGCTTCGCGCTGTCGCTGCTCGGCCGGAACCGGCAGGTGATCTGGCTGGACCGGCACGGGCCGGACAAGTGGCCGACCTCGAACGGTCCGGTGGTCACCGACCGACCGGCCCCGGACGGGCCCGGCGACTCCACCACCGGCGACTCCCCGCAGGCCACCACCGACACGCCCGGGGACGGCGACGGCAGCGGCAGCGGCACCGTCTCGCCGGGGGGCGCCCGGAGGGACGGCGGCGGTCCGGGCGGCCGGCAGCGCACGCAGCAGCCGGACGGCCAGGCGCAGCAGGCCCGCCATGAGGCCAGCACGTTCCCGCCGCAGGTCTGGGGGGTCGTGCTGCTCGTCCTGCTGGCCGGGGCGGCGTTCGCGGCCGCGTCGGCGCGACGCCTGGGCACCCCGGTCGCCGAACGGCTGCCGTCGCGGGTGCCCGCCAACGAGACGATGCTCGGCCACGCCCGGCTCTATCAGCGCGGCGGCTCGCGCGGTCCGTCGCTGCGCATCCTCGAGCAGACCGCCCGCCGCCGGATGACCGAGCACCTCGGCCTGCCGCCGGACGCGACCGACGAGGCGCTGGCCGAAGCGAGCGGGTTGCCGGTCGAACGCTTCACCGAGGCGTTCCCCCCGGTACGCCGGCTGCGGCGCGATGCCGACCTGGTCGCGGCCGCGAAGACACTGCAGGCCCTGATGCATGACGTCATGAACGAAGGAGACAACCAGTGACCTCCGAATCGCACGAGGCGCGCCGCGCGCTGGGCCGGCTGCGCGCCGAGGTCGGCAAGGCCGTCGTCGGCCAGGACCCGGTCGTCGGCAGCGTCCTGGTGGCGCTGCTCTGCGGCGGTCACGTGCTGCTCGAGGGTGTGCCCGGTGTGGCCAAGACGCTGCTGGTGCGGGCTCTGTCGGCCGCCCTCGACCTGCAGACCAAGCGCCTGCAGTTCACGCCCGACCTGATGCCGGGCGACGTCACCGGTTCGATGATCTACGACACCCGCAACGGCGCGTTCAACTTCCGCCAGGGCCCGGTCTTCACCAACCTGCTGCTCGCCGACGAGATCAACCGGACGCCGCCGAAGACCCAGTCGGCCCTGCTCGAGGCGATGGAGGAGCGCCAGGTCAGCGTCGACGGCGAGCCGCGCCCGCTGCCGCAGCCGTTCATGGTCATCGCGACCCAGAACCCGATCGAGTACGAGGGCACGTACCCGCTGCCCGAGGCCCAGCTCGACCGGTTCCTGCTCAAGCTGTCGGTGCCGCTGCCGGAACGCGACGAGGAGTTCGGTGTGCTGCGCGCCCACCACCTCGGCTTCGACCCGCGCGATCTCAAGGCGGCCGGCGTCGGCCCGGTCGCGAGCGCCGCCGACCTCGCGGCCGGGCGATGGGCCGTACGCCAGGTGCAGGTGGCCGACGAGGTTCTCGCCTACGTCGTCGACCTGAGCCGCGCGACCCGGATGACCCCCGCACTCGAGCTGGGCGCGTCGCCGCGAGGCACGATCGCGCTGCTGGCGGTGGCGAAGGCGTACGCCTGGCTCAACGGGCGCGACTACGTGATCCCGGACGACGTGAAGGCGTTCGTCGTGCCGACCCTGCGCCACCGCGTACGGCTGCGGGCCGACGCCGCCCTCGACGGCGTCACGGTCGAGTCGGTGCTGGCCGCCGTGCTCGCCGCCGTGCCGGCCCCGCGCTGAGCCGGCCATGGTCACCAGGCGTTTCGCCGTTCTGCTGCTGTTCGGCGTCCCGCTGCCGCTGCTGCTGCCCTCGCCGTGGCTGGCGGTTCTCGGGGTCGTGCTCGGGGCGGGAATGATCGCCGCCGTCGACGCGATGATGGCCGGCGCGCTGACCGCGGTCGCCCTGCACCGCGACGGCGATCGCACGGTCTGGCTCGGCGACCGGGCCGCGGTCACGCTCACCGTCGTCAACGACGGCGACCGCGAGCTGCGGCTCGCCGTGCGCGACAGCTGGGTGCCCTCGGCCGGTGCGGGGCCGCTGCTGCACCGGCTCGCCCTGGCGCCGGGGGAGAAGCAGGGCCTCGAGACGACGCTCCTTCCCGTACGCCACGGCAACCGGCCCGCCGTACGGGTGACGCTGCGCTCGTACGGGCCGTTCGGCCTCGCGTACCGCCAGCGCTCGCGCCGGTGGAACACCGGCCGCACCCCGGCCTGGAACCTGCGGGTGCTGCCGCACTTCCCGTCGCGCCGCATCCTGCCCGAGAAACTCTCCCGGATGCGGGTGATCGACGGATCGCAGGTGACCCGCGGCCGCGGCCAGGGCACCGAGTTCGACGCGCTGCGCTCGTACGTGCTCGGCGACGACGTCCGCTCGATCGACTGGCGTGGCACCGCCCGGGCCGGTCACGTCGTCGTGCGTACCTGGCGGCCCGAACGCGACCGCCGCGTCTACTGTGTCCTCGACACCGGCCGCACGTCGGCGGTCCGGGTCGCGGGCGTGCCCCGCCTCGACGCGGCGATCGACGCGGCACTCCTGCTGTCCGTGCTCGCCACCCGCGCCGAAGACCGGGTCGACCTGCTGGCGCTCGACGCCGAGGTGCGGGCCCGGGTCGACCACGGCGGCCAGAACCAGAAGCTGGCCCGCCTCATCGACGGCATGGCGTCACTGGAACCGGCGCTGGTCGAGACCGACTACGCGCTGCTCGCCACCGAACTGCTCCGGCGCGGCCGCAAACCGTCCCTGGTCGTCATCTTCACGGCCCTCGACGTCGCGCCGATGATCGCCGGCCTGCTCCCGCTGCTGCCCAAGATCGCCGCCCGCCACCACGTGATCGTGGCCGGCACGCGCGACCCGGAGGTGACCCGGCTGTCCGACCTGCCGCCCCAGTTCCGGGCGGCCGACGTACACACGGCCGCGGCGGCCCAGCGCACGTTCGCCGAACGCGAACGGGTCGCCGACGTACTCGGCCGCTTCGGCGCGACCGTGGTCGACGCCGAGCCGGGCGAACTGGCCTCCCGCGTCGCCGACCTCTACCTGCTGTTGAAGGCGACGGGAAGGCTCTGACGGCTCGGCGCGGTCATGCTGGTGACATGACTTCGTAAAGGTTGCGGGCGTCATCGGTGAAGTAGAGACCGCGGGCGCACAAGGGGTGGTCGGTGCGACCGTTGTCAGGCTCGTCGGGTTCGCTGCCGTAAGGCACGCCGCCGGCCTGCAGCCGCGTCAAGATCTGATCGAAGGTTGCCGGGTCCACATCGAACGCCAGATGGAGCCCGACCGGCTCATCGACGGTCATGAAGTCGAGGGTGAGCTGGTCGTTGACGCGTACGGGAGCGAAGTGGCGGACACTGCCCGAGTAGGTCAGCCCCATGATGTCGGCGAAGAATCGGGCGGCCGTCGCGTTGTCGGCCGCGGGCACGATGGTGTGGTTCAACGTGATGGTCATGCGGTCTCTCCAGCGGCGAGGAGGGCGGGTTGGGCGGTGGTGCGGGTCATGGCCGGGATCAGAACGGCAGCGACCGCGACGTGCCGGGCACCGAGGGTCAGCCGGGTCGCGGTGTCCACTACCGGGGCCAGGCCGATGTCCAAGGATTCCCGGCCGGCCGGCCCACCCGTGACGATGAGCCGGTGCCCGAGCACCGGCACCGCGACAGTCCAGATGACCGCAGCCAGGCCGACGCCCCCGACCACGGCTCGAATGCGGCGCTTGCGGCTCATCGGGCACCTGCCCGACTGTCGACCACACCGTGCAGGAACACGTCAACCAGCGTCTCGATCGGGATCTCGTTACCGGGCGCCCCCCGCCGGCCGAACAACATCCCGAGGAAGACGACGGCAAGTTCCTCTACCGGCAGCCGCAGCGTGGCCCGATCAGGTTCCAGGAGCCGGATCACCGCTTGCCGGGTGTGCTCCGCAGCGTTCGCCCGATCGTCGGTCGCCGTGCGATCACGCGGTACGCCGCGCTCGCCCCGGCGTCCGGCGGCGTGGACGGCGCCGATCACCGCGCCCATCCGCTCCAGATAGGCGTGCAGGGTCGCCGCCGCCTCGGTCAGCCGGGCGGCCAACGGCTGATCGAGCGGCACGGCGTCCAGTTCGGCCAGGACGTGGTCGTTGCGCAGGGCGGCGGCCACGCAGGCGTTCAACAGTTCGTCCTTGTCAGCGAAGGCGCGGAAGATCGTGGCCTCACCGATCCCGGCCGCCTTCGCGATCTGCAAGGTGCTGACCGCGGCGCCGTGCTCGACCAGCAGCGGCAGCGCCGCAGCCAGGATCATCTCCCGGCGCTCGTCGGGGCTCATTCCCGGCGCTCTACGCCGGGCTGGTGTCTCCGTCATGCCGACACAGTACCGGAGTGAGTACTCACTCCGTCAACCGGATTCCGCGACGGACGCCGATCTCCGGCTGTAATACCCCTGCGAACGTGCCGGCTTGCGTGTGATAGACACCGGCATACACGTTCAGCTGGACGGGACCGTCCGCATCGGCTTACGCCCAACAGCAACCGCCGAGAAGGCATTGCCGAACGCGCCCGCGCCCGCGGCCAGCCGCACTGACCCCGCCGGGCCGGGTGAACTCGGTCAGTGAGACGTCACGCGGCCCGCCCGCCGCCGCTTCGCCTCGTACATCGCCGCGTCGGCCGCCGCCACCAGGGCGGCGGGGTCGTCCGCTGGGTCGGTGGACCACACCACTCCGACGCTGGCCCCAGGCCGGGTCCGGGTTCCACCGAGATAGAGCGGCTGCCGCACGGCCCGCGCCAGACGGCGACCGAGCTGCTCGGCCTGCTCCGCCGAGCCGACCTCGCGGGCGACCACCAGGAACTCGTCTCCGCCGAGCCGCCCTACTGTGCCATCGCGGCAGTTGACCCGTAACCGTTCGGCAACACAGCGCAGCAGGTGGTCGCCGGCAGCGTGCCCGAGCCTGTCGTTGACCTGCTTGAACCGATCCAGGTCGAGGAACACCACCGCAACCCCACCGGTGCCGGCGGCCACCGCATCGGCCAGGTCGTCGAGCACCGCTGCCCGGTTCAGACACTGCGTCAGGTCGTCGTGCCGGACCCGGCGCAGCATCTCGGCCCGCGCCTGCGCCTGATCGGTTATATCGGTGATGCACAGCAGCGCGCCGATGGTGCCATAGCCCGACCGGCCGGCCACCGGGCTGAACCGGACACCACACCGGCGCAGACCT
>DASWRZ010000210.1:0-21160 GCA_036402935.1 Actinoplanes sp. | reverse complement strand
CGGTCCGGTTCGTGCCCGCCCCGGACGGCGTGAGCACCGAGGTGCACGTCGCCCTGGTGTACGACATTCCGGGCGGCCCGATCGGTAAAGCGGTCGCCAAGTACTTCGGCGAGGAACCGCACCAGCAGCTCGACGACGACCTGCGCCGGCTCAAGCAGGTGCTGGAGACCGGCGAGGTGGTCCGCTCCGACGGCGCCCCGTGGGGCAAGCGCGCCCGTAAGGAATTCCCGCAGCGCCCGGCGCAACCGCTGTCGGACGCCGAGCTCGAGAAGGGACCGGACGCATGAGGGCGAACACCTGGGCCGGCCGCAACAAGGTCGAGGTCCGCGACGTACCGGACCCGAGGATCCTGAACAACCGCGATGCCATCGTGCGGATCACCTCCACCGCGATCTGCGGCTCCGACCTGCACCTGGTCGACGGGTACGTGCCCACCATGCAGGACGGCGACGTGATGGGTCACGAGTTCATGGGCGAGGTGATCGAGGTCGGCCCGAGCGTCGACCCGGATCGGTTGCGCGCGGGGGACCGGGTCGTCGTGCCGTTCCCGATCGCGTGCGGCGCGTGCGGTGCCTGCGCCGCCGAGCTGTACTCCTGCTGCGAGAACACCAACCCCAACGCCGGCATCGCGGAGAAGATGTTCGGCCACCCGGTCGCCGGGATCTTCGGCTATTCGCATCTGACCGGCGGCTTCGCGGGCGGTCAGGCCCAGTACGCGCGGGTGCCGTTCGCCGACGTCGGTCCGCTGAAGATCGAGTCCGATCTGAGCGACGAGCAGGTGCTGTTCCTCTCCGACATCCTGCCCACCGGCTACATGGGTGCCGAGATGTGCGACATCCAGCCCAGCGACGTGGTCGCCGTGTGGGGCGCCGGCCCGGTCGGCCAGTTCGCCATGGACAGCGCCCGGGTGCTCGGCGCTGCCAAGGTCATCGCCATCGACAAGGAGCCGTACCGGCTGCGGATGGCCGAACAGGCCGGCTACACGCCGGTGAACTTCGAAGAGGTCGACGTGCGATCGGAGCTGCTGGAACTGACCGGCGGCCGGGGACCGGACAAGTGCATCGACGCGGTCGGCCTGGAGGCGACCCACGGCAGCGCGCACATCGCCGCGTACGACCGGGTCAAGCAGGCCGTCCGGGCGGAGACCGATCGCCCGCACGCGCTGCGCCAGGCCATCCTGTCGTGCCGCAGCGGCGGCGTGGTCTCGGTGATCGGCGTGTACGGCGGTCTGCTGGACAAGTTTCCCGCCGGCGCGTGGATGAACCGGGCGCTGACCCTGCGGACCGGGCAATGCCACGTGCAGCGCTACATGAAACCGCTGCTGCAACGCATCGAACGCGGCGAGATCGACCCGACCCGGATCATCACCCACACGCTGGCACTCGAGGAGGCCGAACACGGCTTCGACATCTTCAAGAACAAGCAGGACAACTGCGAGAAGGTCGTCCTCAAACCCTGACCGCCACCGCAGCCGTCCGTCGGAAGAGCGAGCACTGTTTCCATAATCATCTCCTTTATCTATCTCGGTCTATGCCTTAGCGTCGTGGCTGCCGACCTAGACATGGGGGATGGTCGAAGTGACTGCTGTGCGCGTTTTCCGCCGGCGGGCGATGCTCGCCGCCGCCACCGGGCTGACGATGGTCGCCGGGCTCCTCACCTCGCTTCCGGCCACGGCCGCCACGGCCGCCACGGCCGCCGGAGCCGCGACCGCGCGGGCCGACGCGGTGACGCCGGGCGACTTCGGGAGCGCGGCCGCCCGCTCGGCCGACGTCGCGATCGACGGGTGGGGCGACTCGGCCGGCTACCACGTCGAGGTAGGTCGGGAGAGCGGCTCGTTCGCCTGGCGCGAGGTCGCGATCCTGAGCCCGGACGGCTTCGACGAGGGCTCGTGGGACGGCTATCAGTGCCTCTCCGGCGACGGGCGGTTCGCGGCGGTGGCGATCCTTCCCGCGCTCGCGGCCAACGTCCCGGCGGCGCGCGACCACGGCGGCTTCGCCTACTCCGTCGATCTGGCCAGCGGGGCCGTCCACCCGGTCGCCGCCGGAGTGGCGTCCAAGTACTACTCGCCCGGTTGCGGCGCCGGGGACACCGCCGTCTTCACCGTCGACCTCGGTACCGATCAGCAGCAGACCCGGCTGCTCACCGCCGACCTTGCGACCGGCCGGGTCAGCGCGTCGGTCGACGTCGCCGGGCAGGTCACGTCGGCGGTGCCCGGGCCGGCCGGTCCGATCGGCGTGGTCGGTGGGACCATCGCCGCGATCGGCGCGAACGGCAAGCCGGCCGTTCTCGCCCAGGCCGGCGGGTCCGCCTTCGACCTGCGGCCGACGTCCGACGGCGGGGTCAACTTCCTGTCCGTGGCGCCCGGCTCGGGCACCTCGATCGCGCAGCACGAGAGCAAGGGCGTGCTGACCCGGCTCGGTTCCGGCCCGCTCACCCGGATGCAGCTGTTCGGCGGCCGGTCCGGCCACGCGGTGCTCGCCGGCGCCTCGGCGACCGACGCCGCCGGCCTCGCCGCGGCCGGGGTGCGGGCGGTCGACGACGGCAAGCTCACCCGGGGCGTGCAGGCATCGTCGCTGGACGGGGACGCGCTGCTCGGGCCGGCCACGAACGGCGCCGACGGTGCTCCGGCGGTGCTCGCCGCCCGCAGCGGCAAGCTGGTCAGCCGGGCTCGGCCGCCACAGTCGGCGGTGCCGGCGACCGCCATCGCGAGCTACCGGGTACCGCTGGCGGCCAAGGACTTCGCAGCCGCGCCGAAGGGCGCGCCCCAGCCGCACGGTGACGCCGCCGCCGGTCCCAAGGCGCAGGCCGCGCCCAAGGCGGCCGCCGCCGCGCCGACGCCGACCTGTTCCGTGCCGCGGCTCGACGCCGCCAAGCAGGTGCTCCAGCCCAACCCGGCGCAGGTCAACTGGGCGGCGCAGATGGCCGAGCAGGGCAAGCTGACCGGCAGCGCCTACACCAGGCCGGCCGGCTTCGACAATCTCGGCCTGGCCGCGTACGCGCCGAACAGCGACTTCCCGCTCATCGCGCTGAGCCACCCGGCCGGGGGGAGCAGCACCGTCCCCCGCTCGGTGTACGAGGCGATCATGGCCCAGGAGTCGAACCTGTCGCAGGCGTCCTGGCACGCGACCAAGGGCGTCTCCGGCGACCCGCTGATCGCCGACTACTACGGCGCGGGCGGCGGGATCGACTCGATCAACTACGCCGGCGCGGACTGCGGCTACGGCATCGGCCAGGTCACCAGCGGCATGCGCCTGGGCGACACGCAGTTCTCGGCCCACGGACAGCTCAAGATCGCGGTCGACTACGAGGAGAACATCGCCGCCGGCCTGCAGATCCTCGAGTCGACCTGGAACCAGCTCTACGCCGACGGCATCACGGCCAACGGCGGCGACCCCGGCAAGCTGGAGAACTGGTACTTCGCGGTCTGGGCCTACAACACCGGTATCCAGCCGAACGCGGCCAACGGCAACACCACCGGCTGCACGCCCGGACCGTCCTGCACCGGTCCGGACGGCACCTGGGGCCTCGGCTGGTCGAACAACCCGGCCAACCTCGACTACCCGCCCAGCCGCGACCCCTACCTCAAGGACACCTACGCCGACGCCGCGCACCCGAGCAGCTGGCCCTACCAGGAGCGGGTGCTGGGCTGGATGGCCTCGCCGATCCAGCGGTACAGCAGCCGGGCCTACTCCGCGCCGGACTACCACGGCGGCAAGACCTGGGTGCAGCCGGCACCGTTCAACACTTTCTGCACGGTGGCGGCCGACCACTGCGACTTCTCGACCACCAACACCTCGAACCCGGGCGCCGGGCACTGCATGCTCAACGACTTCGAGTGCTGGTGGCACAACCCGGTCACCTGGATCAGCGACTGCGCGACCACCTGCGCGACCAGCGCCTATGAGGTGACGACCGGCTCGACCGAGCCGAGCGACCCGGATGACTATCCGCCCAGCTGCTCGCTCGATACCAAGGTGGTGCCGAGCAGCGCGATCGTCGTGGACGACGAGCCCTCGCCACTCAACCTGGTCGGCTGTGGATCGTCGAACTGGTCGAACAACGGCACCTTCACGATGTCGTACGGAACCAATGCCGCCGGCGATCCGATCGGCGCGATCGATGTGCACCAACTGGGCTCCGGACTCGGCGGCCGGGTGCTGTTCAGCCACGTGGAGAGCGGCGCCAAACCGGCTGAGATCAACACCGGGACCTGGACGCCGGTGCTGCCCAAGCTGCAGTACTACAAGATCAAGATCCACTTCCCGCGGCTCGGCGCCCGGGCCACCAACGTGGTCTACAAGATCAACCCGGGCGGCGGGGTGGCCCCGTGGAAGTATCGGGTCAACCAGGCGTGGAACTCGGAGCAGTGGGCCACCGTCGCCACCGTCGCGATGGAGAACGGCGGCAACGTCCAGCTCACCAACCAGAGCGCCTCGGTCGCCACGGGGTCCGACTACACCCAGAACGACGTGGCCTTCGACGCGATCGCCTTCATCCCGATGGGTGGCACGCCCGGGCAGCCGATCGGCGGGCCGCCCAACGTCCTCGACGAGCCCAAGGGCTCCAACCCGGCCTGGGTCAACTGCGGTTGCGTCCGGCGGACGGCCGGCGACCCGGTCGACACCAGCACCGGCTACTTCGGACAGTCGTGGACCGACCTGGCCACCCCGGGCCGGGGCGAGGCGCTCGCGTTCTCGCGGACGTACACCGAGTCGACCGCCGACCCGGCCGGGCCGAACGGCGCCGGAGCGGCCGACGGGCCGCTCGGGTGGGGCTGGACCTACTCGTACGACCTGCACGCGGACACCGACAGCGCGACCGGCAACGTGACCGTGGTGCAGGAGGACGGGTCCCGGGTCGGCTTCGTCGACTCGGGCGGCGTCTATACCACGGCGGCGCCCCGCTACGACGCGACGCTGACCGAGTCGGGCAGCACGTACACGTACACCCGGCGCGGCAAGGACGTGTTCAGCTTCGACGCCGCCACCGGCCGGCTCATCGCCGAGACCGATGTGACCGGGACCAAGGCGAATCCGCCCTACGCGACGACGATGGCGTACGACGCGTCCGGCCACCTGTCCACGATCACCGACCCGGAGCTGCGCAAATACACGCTGACGTGGACCGGTAACCACATCACCCGGCTCGCCGACTCGGCCGGCCGTACGGTGAGCTACGCCTACGACGCGGCGGACAACCTCACCGACGTCTACGGCGTCGGCACCACCCGCACGCCGACGCTCAAGGACGACGACCACGCGACGTTCGGCTACGACGCCCACCACCTGATGACGTCGATGCGTAACCCGGCGAACTTCGGCGGCCCGGCATCGGCCCAGACGTCGATGGTCTACGACGGCTCCGAGCGGGTGCACACCCAGACCGACGCGCTCGGCCACGTCACCACGTTCACCTACGGCCCGGACGGCGGGCTGTCGGCCGGGCAGACGCTGACCACCGATCCGTCCGGTCATCAGACCCTCGACACGTACGCCGGCGGGCTGCTGACGGCGCAGACCAAGGGGTACGGGACCGCGGACGCGGGCACCTGGTCGTACACGTACGACCCGGTCACGCTGGGCGTGACCACCCAGACCGACCCGCACGGCAACCTCACCACGTACAGCTATGACGATCAGGGCAACCGCATCTCGACGTCGGACCCGCGCGGCTACACCACCGACTTCACCTACGACGAGGCCGGCCATCTGATCGAGACCGTCGACCCGGACGGCATCGCGACGGTCAACCAGTACGACCAGGCCGACCATGTGCCGTCCGGGGCGACCGGGCTCGACAACCTCACCGCGAGCACGGTCACCGAGGCCAACAACGTGGTCGAGTCGGCGACCGGCAACTTCGGCGCCGCGCCGGTGCGGACCACGAACTACTACTACGACGACGCGGCCCACCCGGGCGACCTCAACCGGATCGTCGACGCGGGCGGCCACACCACCACCGTCACCTTGGACGCCTTCGGCAACAAGACCTCGGTCACCGACGCGGCCGGCGACAAGACCCGATACGGGTACGACAACAACACCGGCCAGCTCACCTCCCAGGTCGACCCGGACGGCGTCGCCGCCGGGGTCGCGCCGGGCTGCACGCCGCCCGCCACCGGCTGCACGACCTACCAGCACGACGCGCACGGCAACGTCACGCTCGCCACCGATCCGCTCGGGCACCAGAGCAAGGCGGCCTTCGACGCCGACGGCAACCAGGTCAGCACCACCGACCCGGCGCAGCACACCACCACCGACACCTACAACGCGATCGATCAGCTGGTCGCGACCAAGGCGTCCGACGACGCCACCACCGGGACCGACTACAACCCGGACGGCACCATCCACGACACCGTCGACGGCCTCGGCAACAAGACCACCTTCGGCTACGACGGCCAGGGCCGCCGGCGCAGCCGTACGGACGCCGACAACCGCACCACCACGACCTCGGTCGACCCCGGTGGATGGCTCAACACGGTCACCGACCCGCAGGGCCGGGTCACCACCATGGGGTACGACGCCGCCGGCGAGACCACCTCGATCACCTATAGCGACCACACCACGCCGGCGGTTGCCTTCACCTATGACCCGGACGGCAACCGGCTCTCGATGACCGACGGGACCGGCACCTCGACCTGGTCCTACAACGCCTTCCGCGAGGTGGTGTCGAGCAGCAACGGGGCCGGCACGGTCGTCACCTACGGCCGCGACGCCGAGGGGCACGTCTCGTCGATCCTCTATCCCGGGCAGACCCGGGCGGCGACCCGCACCTACGACACCGCCGACCGCCTCCACACCGTCTCCGACTGGTCCGGCAACACCACGACCTTCGGGTACGACCCGGACGGCGCGGTGAAGACCACGACGTACCCGAACGGCACGGTCGTGACCAACGGCTACGACGGCGGCGAGTCGCTCACGTCGATCGCGCTGACCAAGGGCGCCACCACGCTCGCCTCGCTGGGCCTCGGGCGTAACCAGAACAACGAGGTCAGCTCGGCGACCACCGGCGGCAGCACGCAGAGCTTCGGCTACGACCAGCGCGAGCAACTGGCCAGCAGCGGGACCACGGCGGCCGACGCCTACCGGTACGACGCGGCGAGCAATCCGACCACCGTGGGCGGAGCCACCCAGGCGTTCGACGCGGCCGGCCAGATCTGCTGGTCGCTGTCCTCGGGCACGGTCACGAGCCCGGCCTGCGGCACGACGCCGGCCGCGGCCACGGCGTACACCTTCGACGCCGAGGGCGACCGGACCGCGGCCGGCGGCAGCACGCTCACCTACGACCAGGCCGGCCGGATGACGAAGTTCGTCGACGGCGCCGGCACGGCGACCACCTACCAGTACGACGGAACCGGCCTGCGCGCGTCGAAGACCACCGGGTCGACGACCGCGTCCTACGTCTGGGACACCGAGTCGACCGCCGACCTGCTGTTCGACGGCACGACGAGCTACCTCTACGGTCCCGGCGGTCTGCCGATCGAGCAGATCTCCGGCTCGACCCCTTCGTGGTTCCTGCACAACCAGGTCGGCTCCACGGTCGCGCTGCTCGACTCGACCGGCGCGATCAGCGGCACGTACGCCTACACGCCGTACGGCGTCGCGACCCACGCCGGCGCCGCGACGACCGCGCTGCAGTACACGGGTGCATACCGGGACGCCGAGTCGGGCCTGATCTACCTGCGGGCGCGCTACTACGACCCGGCCACCGCGCAGTTTCTCACCCTCGATCCGATGGTGTCGCAGACCGGGACGCCGTACTCGTACGTGTCGAACGATCCGCTCAACGGCACCGATCCGAGCGGGCAGTGCGGCTTCTGGTGCTGGACCGGCATCGGCGCGGCCGTGGTCGGCACCGCGGCGTGCATCATCCTGGAACCGTGCGGTCTGGTCGAGGGCGGCGGTCTCGCCCTGGCCGGCGGCGGAGCGGCCATTTTCGGCGCGACCTTCACCGGCGGCACGATCCTCGCCACCGGCGCGGCGGCCGGCGGCCTGCTCGGCGCGGGCGCGTACATCATGCACAGCTCCAGCAGCGGCAGCGACTCCGGCGGTTCCAGCAGCTCCAGTGGCTCCGGCGACAGCGCGCCCGTCCGCGCCGACTCCGGCGTGAAGGCCCGCCCGATCTCCGAGATCCCGGACAGCTCGGGCTGCGAGAAGGTGGCGTCGGACATCCAGAGCCGGATCGGCGGCGAGATCTACAAGGCCGAGCCGCCGGCCGGGGCCAGCAACCTCGGGCCGTACCGCGGCGAGGACAGTTTCTGGGGCAACCACGAGTTCGTGGTCAAGGACGGCTACGCCTACGACCAGTGGACCGGGGAGATGGGCGAGCCGCTCGCGGAGTACGAGCACCAGTTCGAGTGGTGGGACGTCATCAATTTCGGTCCGAAGTGAAGCCCCAAGTAGGTTGACGACCATGGAATACCGCGCCCAGTTCGAGGCCATACACCAGCGACCCCAGCTGTACGGCCTGGACGGTTCGTACGGGCAGTACTGCGCCTATCTGGAGGGCCTCGACGCGGGCAACGACGGCCGCCTGCTGACCGGCTTCCGGGAGTGGCTGGTGACCCGCCTCGGCGACGGCAACAACCTGACGTGGCGGGGCCTGGTGATCCACCTGGCCCGCCCCGACGGCCCGGCCAGCGGGCGCGAGGCGGTCGAGTCGGCCGACCGCGACCCGGCCGTCATCGACACGCTCTTCGCGCTGCTGGACGAGTTCTTCGCCCGCCGGGTCGGCCCGCAGGATCTGGTGCGCATCTACGACGACTATCTGACCTGGCTCAAGGCACAGTCCTGGTACAAGTCGGCCTGAACAACCGGGAGCGAAGTGCGGACGACCGCGGGCGAGCGGCACCCCTGCGCCTCGCGGCCGCACTTGATCACGGTCCGGCCGGCGAGGCGGGACTCCGCACGGCGTAGAGGGCGAGCAGGACAAGCAGGGCGACGGCCTGGCTCACGGCGATTGCGACGATCAGCGCCGTGCGGGATTGCTGATACAACGCCCCGGCTGTCACGCCCCCGAGGAGGGCGCCGACTCCCTGGACGGCGGCGAACAGCCCGTATGCGGTGGCCCGCCGGTGGCGCGGGACGAGGTCGGCGACCAACGCCTTGACCGTGGAGTCCTGAACGCCGGTGGCCGCGCCCCACAGCAGGATCCCGGACACGACCGCGACCAGGCCGGTGCCGAATGCGAGCACCGGCACCGAGGCGACCAGGATCGGCAGCACGAGCAGGATCCACGGCCCGGACCGGTCGTAGGCGAAACCGGTGAGGAGCGCGGCGACCGCTCCGGCGGCCATCGCCGCCGCGTACAGAAGTGGCACTGCGGCGGCGCCGACCAGGTGGTCGCGGACCAGGTGATAGCCGATCAGGCCGTAGGTGACCAGACCAGCCGTGCACAGTCCGGCGGCGACGCCGAACCACCAGAAGCGTGCCGGCAGGGGAACGGCCGGAGCTATCGGAGCAGCGGCGACGTCGACCGCCGCCTGTTCCGGCCCGTTCCCGCCGCGGGTCCGCACCACGATCAGGATCACGATGGAGGCCGCGCCGGGCACCGCGAGGACGGCCAGGGCCGGCCAGACTCGGCCGGCGGCGGCCGCGACGATCGCGGCGACCAGCAGCGGTCCGGCGAAAGCGCCGATCTGATCCAACGCTTTGTGTACGCCGAGACCGCGGCCCATCCCCACCTGGCCGGCCGCATCCGCGAGCAGTGCCGACTTGGCCGGGCTGCGGATCGCCTTGCCGAGCCGTTCCGCCAGGATCAGTCCCGCCGCGACCACGAGACCGGCGGCGCCGAGGGCGGGCGTGACCGCGAGCAGCGGGACACACACGGCGGTGAGCGCGTACCCGGCCAGAGTCAGCATCCAGTAGTGGCGGCTGCGGTCGGCGAACGGCCCGGACACCAGACGCAGCAGCAACGCGGTGGCCTCACCCGCGCCGGTGACCAGGCCCACCACCGTGGCGGAGGCGCCGAGCGCGGCCAGCAGCGGCCCGTACACCGAGCGGGCACCCTCGTAGACCATGTCCCCGGCCAGGCTGACCAAGCCGAACCCCACCACGGTGCGCCACGGTGACCAGCCGGCTGTCAGCCGGCTTTCACTGTCCCGGGTTTGCCTCAAGCTGCTCCCCTTCGTTTCTCCCGATGGACAGCGTGGGTCGGGTCTGATCAGGTTCAGGATGCTGCCTTGCACCAGGGTCGCATCGGTTCGGGCTAGCGTCCCGGCCGGGACTCGGGTGCCGGCGTAGAGCTGAACTGTCCGGTCCACGCGGCCTTGGCGCCCGAGTCGCCGATGCGGTAGATGTCGTAGGTGCCGATGACGGCCACGACCACGGCGATTCCCGCGATCGCGCGGGTCAATTTGACCGACAACGGTGCGAGATAGGTGCGGTGACCGGTGCCGGGATCGGCGGTCACGGCGGTGGCCTCTCGGTTCCGCCACCAGATGACCAGGGCCACGACCGCGACCGGGATGGCCACCCAGATCGCGGTGTCGCCGAGTTCGGTGTGATCGTGCAGCAGCGGGCTTCCGGGAATTCGTCGCTCGAGCCATTCGCCGGCGCTGGTGGTGATGGGTACGAGCACCACGACGATCAGCGACAGGATCGCGTTCGAGGTGGCCAGGCGGGTTCGGGCGGCCGGCCAGAGCGCGGTGAGGACCAGCAGCAGCGCGCTGAGCGGTAGCAGCACCACGATGGCGTGCACCAGCAGGACGTGCGCCGGGAGACCGTTGACCGTACCCATGAAGGTCCTTTCATTCGTCCGATATCTGGCAAAAGCCTAGGGATCGGTTTCTTGGAGTTCTCCCATTTCGGGCGGTGACGCTGGATCGGTGACGACCACTTATTCGCCGCCGACGAGAGTCCCGGTCCCACGCCGCCGGTGGACCGGAGTGACCTGGCTGCTTGCTACCAGCAGCATCCTGATCGTTGTCGTCCTCTGGCTTGTCGACGGCGGTATTCACGGCAGCCCGGCGACCTCGGCGGGCCGGTTGACCGGGCTGGTGGCGTCCGATCTGCTGCTGATCCAGGTGTTGTTGATGGCCCGGATCCCCTGGGTCGAGCGCGGCTTCGGACAGGATGCGCTCGCTCGTGGCCATCGGCTGGTCGGCTTCACGTCGTTCTGGCTGATGATGCTGCACGTTGTGCTGATCACGGTGGGCTACGCCGGTGACGGGCGTACCGGGTTGGTCCGGGAGGCCTGGGACCTGGTCCGGACGTACCCGGGCATGCTCCTGGCGGTGGCCGGCACGGGCCTGCTCGTGCTGGTGGTGGTGTTGTCGGTGCGTGCGGCGCGCCGTCGGCAGCGGTATGAGACCTGGCATCTGATTCATCTGTACGCCTATCTGGGCGTCGGGCTGGCGTTGCCGCATCAGCTCTGGACCGGGGCCGACTTCGTCACCTCGGCGCCGGCCCGGTGGTACTGGTGGGGTCTGTACGCCGGCACGCTCGGCGCGGTGCTGGTGTTCCGGGTCGGCCTGCCGGCATGGCGGTCGGTCTACCACCGGCTGCGGGTGGACACCGTCGTCCCGGAGGCGCCCGGCGTGGTGTCGGTGTACCTGCGGGGGCACCGCCTGGACCGGCTGCCGGTGCGGGCCGGGCAGTTCTTCCTCTGGCGGTTCCTGGACGGCCCGGGATGGTCGCGGGCCCACCCGTACACGTTGTCGGCCGCGCCGGGCCGCGATCTGTTGCGGATCACCGTGAAGGATCTCGGCGACGGCAGCGGCCGGGTGGCGCGGTTGCGGACGGGCACGCGGGTGCTGATCGAGGGGCCGTACGGCGCGCTGACCGCCGATCGGCGTACCGGGCACAAGGCGTTGCTGATCGCCGCGGGGGTCGGCATCACCACGATGCGGGCGCTGCTCGACGATCTGGCGCCGGTGCCGGGATCGGTGACGTTGCTGTATCGGATCCGCCGCTACGAGGAGGCGGTGTTCCGGATCGAGCTCGATCGGCTGGCCCGCCACTTCGGCGTACGGGTCGTCTATCTCGAGGGTGGCCGGCAGCGCCATGGATCCTGGCTGCCGGTGCGTTACGGCGGCCTGAGCGACGTCGAGGCGTTGCTCTGGATGGTGCCGGATGTGGCCGATCGGGAGGTGTTCCTGTGCGGTCCGCCGCCGTGGATGGCAACGGTCCGGTCCACGTTGCGCGAGGCCGGGGTCGGCCCGGATCGCGTGCACGCCGAGGAGTTCGCGTGGTGAGCGGGACGCGGCGCATCGCGCTGATGGCCGCGTCGACCGTGACCGGCGTCGTGCTGCTGTTCAGTTACCGCACCAGCCTGGGCGGCGCCGTGCCGTCGGCCGCCGCGCCGGGCGCCGCTGCGCCGGGCATCGTCCCGGACACGGCCGCCCCGCGGGCTCCGTCCTCCTCGGGCAGCGCCCACCCGAACCGCCCGGCGAAGACGTTGACCGTGAACGGCACCGTCGCCCAGACCCGTTGGGGTCCGGTGCAGGTGCAACTGAAGATCACCGGCGGCCGGATCGTCGCGGTCCAGGTGCTGCAACGACCGAGCGGCAACAGCCACGACGACGAGGTCAACGGGTACGCCCTGCCCCAGCTGCGGTCCGAGGTGCTCAGCGCGCAAAGCGCAAACATCGATACGGTGGGCGGGGCGACCGTGACCAGTGACGGCTACATCGAGTCGTTGCAGGCGGCGCTCGATGCGGCGCACCGGAGATGAGCCGCCGACCTGGGATGCTGTCAGCGTGACCGACATCGCCGCCCGCGTGCTCGTGGTCGAGGACGACCGTGAGCTCGGCCGGTTGCTGCTCAGGGTCTTCCGCGGCGCCGGCTACGTTGCCGAGCTCGCGCCGGACGGCCAGGCGGGCCTGCACTACGGCCTGACCCGCCGGTACGACGCGATGATCATCGACCGTGGGCTGCCCGCGATCGAGGGCCTGGACCTGCTGGCCCGGCTGCGCCGGGCGGGTGTGACCGTGCCGGCCCTGATCCTGACCGCGCTCGGCACGCTCGCCGACCGGGTGGCCGGGCTGGACAGCGGCGCCGAGGACTACCTGGTGAAGCCGTTCGAGGTGGAAGAGCTGCTGGCCCGGATACGCGCGCTGGTACGCCGCGGCGCCGCTGCCCCGACCCACACGCTGGCCGTCGGATCGGCCGAGTTCGACCTGATCGCCCGGACCGTGCAGGACGTCGACGGGTCGATGGTCACCCTCTCCGGGCGAGAGAGTGACCTGCTGCGCCTGTTGGCCGAGAACCCCTCCCGGGTGTTCACCCGCGACGAGATCGTGGCCGGTGTGTTCCCCGACGCCGCGACCGAATCCCTGGTCGACACGTACGTGCACTACCTGCGGCGCAAACTCGGCCCGGACACGGTCCGTACGGTCCGCGGCGTCGGCTACCGGCTCGGCCCGTTGTGACCCGCGCCGATCCCGACCACGCGCTGCTCACGCGTGCCCGCCGCGTCCTGGGCCGGCAGACCGCCGCGGCGATCACCGTCAGCCTGCTTCTGATGGGTGTGGTGGTGCTGGTGGTGGTCGACCGTACCCAGAACGCCGCCGCCGAGGCCGCGCTGCGGCAGGCGGCGGCGACCGCCGACGACGTGATCGACCCACCGCTCGGAATGTGGATCTTCAAAGAGGATGCCGCCGGGCGGGTCACCGGAACCCGCGATGCCCCCGGAGGGTTTCCGGATCGCGCGGCCCTCGAGCGCGTGCGGGCCGGCGGTCCCACCGAGACCGCCGACCGAGGCGACTACCGGGTGATCACCCGCCGCCGAGGAAAGGCCATCGTGCAGGTCGTCGCGAGCACCCACGAACAGAGGGCCGAGCTGCGTCGGCTGCTCGTCGCGCTGGGGCTGGCCGAGATCGCCGGCCTGCTGCTCGCCCTGCTCTCCGGGGCGCTGCTGTCCCGGAGGGCGACCGCGCCGCTCGGCGAGGCGCTGACCCGGCAGCGGCAGTTCGTCGCCGACGCCAGTCATGAGCTCCGAACCCCGCTGACTCAGCTGCATACCCGGGCGCAACTGGTGGACCGGGAGCTACGCGCCGGCGCGGCGGCCGCGGACCTCGCCGAGGACGTCGACCAGATGGTGGTCGGCACCCGCCATCTGGGCGAGGTCATCGAGGACCTCCTGCTCTCGTCCCAGCTGCCGGTCCAGCCGCAAAATGTGACCGCCGTGGACCTCGCCGCCGTGAGCGCCGACGTGGTCGCGGGCCAGAAGGCGCGGGCCCAGGCCCAGGGTGTCGAGCTGACCCTGATCCGCGACTCGGCCGGGTCCTCCATCGTGGACGGACGTGAACCGGCGCTGCGCCGGGTCATCACCGCGCTCGTCGACAACGCGCTGAGCCATACCCCGCCCGGCGGTCACGTCACCGTCGAGCTCGGCTCGGAGGCTACGCCCCGGCAGATCACCGCGGTTGTCCGAGACGACGGCTCCGGCTTCGACCCGGCGGACGCTGAGCGGCTGTTCGCCCGGTTCGCCCGCGGTCACGGCGACCACCGCCGGTTCGGTCTCGGCCTCGCCTTGGCCCGCGAGGTCGTCACCGGCCACGGGGGAAGCATCGAGGCTTGGGGAAGTCCAGGTCTTGGGGCCGCCTTCACTGTCCGCCTGCCCGCGCGTGATACCTGATCCTGCGACCTGAGGGCCGGCTCCGGCGGCTTCGTGGCACTTGTCGAACCCCCCGCCCGCTGCGTCTCGGCGCCGGGACGCGCTGAGTCCCGGCGCCGGTGTCCGATCGGACGGGAGGTGTTCGCCGTACTCGCCATGACGTCGTCAAAGACACTGTTGACGTATGCCGGCGGTCAACTAGGATGTTGACATGCCTGAGATGCCCACCCTGCCCGAGCTCGTCGGTCTGGTAGTCCTCGGCGGCATCGCCGAGCCCCGCGACCCCGTTCGGCAGATCGGCGCTGCGGAGCGGATCGCCGGTGAGCTCAACGTTCTCGGCGAGAGCCTGGTCGGCTTCTTCGTGGAGCTGGCCCGCGCCGAGGGGTGTTCGTGGACGGACATCGGCGCGCCACGCGGCCTCAGCCGGCAGGGCGCGCAACAGCGATACGCGCCGCTCCTCGCGCAGCTGACCATCGACGATCTGATCCGCTCCGGCGTCCTGCAACGCTTCAACGACGAAGCGCTCGGCTGCCTGCGTCACGCCCAGACGCGCGCGGGCCGGCTCGGCCACGAGGCGATCGACAGCGGTGATCTCCTCATCGCGGTCCTCGACGACCCGGCCGGGCTGGCCGGCACCGTCATCCGCGCGCTCGACGCCGACCCGTCGGACGTTCGCGCCGCCCTCGAGCAGGAGCCGGACGACGACAGGCCGGACGACGACAGGCCGGACGACGACAGGCCGGAGGACGACAGGCCGGACGACGACCGGCCGGACGCGAATGCCGGCCGCACCCAGCCGCGGATCGGCCCGGACGCGCGCCGGGCGATCGACGGGGCGGTCGCCGAGGCGCACGGGCACAGGGTCGCGGTGGCGCACCTGTTCCTCGCCCTCCTGCGCGCGCCCGGCAGCCGCGCCGGCCAAGTGCTCACGGCCCACGGCATCACCCGGCCGGCCGCGTTCGCCCAGATCCTCGGACTCGCCGGCCGTCCGGCACCGGACCCGGCATGACCGACCTCCAGCAGGTCACCGACGCGCTCGAAGCCCTGCCGACCACGGCGTTCCTCGTGCTCAACCGGGGCCACATCGTGCTCGACCACGGCACGACGACCGCGCCCAGCTTTCTAGCTTCGGCGCGCAAAAGCGTCCTCTCCGTTCTCTACGGACCCGCGGTCGCCGACGGAACCATCCGGCTCGACGCCACCCTCGGCGAACTCGGCATCGACGACATCGGCGGGCTCCTGCCGCAAGAGCGGCGTGCCACGGTACGCGACCTGCTGACGTCGAGCTCCGGCGTTTACCACCCGCCGGCGACCGTCGCCGGTCCCGAGGAGGATGCGCCGGCTCGGGGCACACAGCCACCGGGCAAGCACTTCCTCTACAACAACTGGGACTTCAACGCCCTCGGCACGATCTTCGAGCGATGCACCGGGCGGACTGTCTTCGACGCGCTCGCCGAGGACCTGGCCGCACCGCTCGGCTTCGACGACTTCGACCCGGCTCGCCAGCGGCTGCTCGGCCGTCCCGACGTGTCCGAGCACCTCGCGCACCACTTCTTCCTGTCCGCCCGCGACCTCGGGCGGCTCGGCACGATGATGCTGCAGGGCGGCCGGTGGGACGGCCGGCAGGTCGTACCCGGATCATGGGTGGCCGAGAGCACATCGATCCAGGTCGATCGTGGCGCCGACGTGCAGCTCGACTACGGGTACCTCTGGTGGCTTCCGCGGCGGTTGGGGCGCGGCTCGTTCCTGGCGATCGGCAACTTCGGCCAGTACCTGCTCTGCGTGCCGCCCGGGCTGGTCATCGTGCACCTGCGCGCCGTTCCCGACGACATCATCCTCGCCCGCACCCAGGGCGCGCCGGCGCCGACCCCGATCGACTCCGTCAGTCCACAGCAGTTCATGAAGGTGGTACGGGCGGTGCAGGCCGCGCTGCGGCCCTAGCCCCGGCGGCCCCGCATCGGTCGATCAAGTCGATGCCGGCTCAGCGAGGCGCCGACGGACCGGGTGAGTGGCGCGCGGAGAGCCCGCGCCGTTGAGGTCGGACACCATCGGGAAAGCGGCAGTTGGTCGCGAGCATGATCGGCTCGTTCACCTCGGCCGGCCGGACGCGAACCAGCGCCCGACGTAGCCACCTGACTGAGATACTCCCGCCGTTTGAACGGTCTGCGGCGTATGGGCCGGATTGTTGACAGCCGCTTCCCGGTGCTGTGTCGCACCGGTTTAGATGCATTGAGCGCTGTCGAACAAGGGAGTCGCATGGAGTTCCGGATCCTCGGTCCGGTGGAGGTGTACGCCGATGGCCGTCCGCTCGGCCCGGCCTCTCGGCCCCAGCAGAACGTGGTGCTGGCGGCCCTGCTCGTCGACGGCGACCGCCCGGTACCGGTGGACCGGCTCATCGACCGTGTCTGGGGTGACGACCCGCCCGCGCAGGCGCGCCGGACCCTGCACACCCATGTCACCCGAATCCGCCGTCAGATCGGCGCGGTGCCCCTGACCCGCCACGACGGCGGCTACCACCTGCGCGCCGACCCGGAACACGTCGACCTGCACCACTTCAACCGGATCACGACGCGCGCGGCCGTGGCGCCCCCGCCCGAGCGAGCCGAGCTGCTCCGTCGCGCGGTCGCCCTGTGGCGCGGCGAGGCGCTGGCCGGCCTGCCCGGCCGGTGGGCCGCCCGCACTCGGGACCGTCTCGGGCTGGCCCTGGCCGACGCCACGGTGAGCCTGGCCGAGGCCGAGACGGCGATCGGCCGGGCCGCCGTAGTGATCGACCCGCTGACCCGGCTCATCGACGAACACCCGCTGCTCGAGGCGCCGGTCGCGGCGCTGATGCGGGCGCTGGCCGCCGCCGGCCGCACGGCCGAGGCGCTGGAGCAGTTCGCGGCGGCCCGCCGGCGCCTCGCGGCCGAGCTGGGAGCCGATCCCGGTCCCGAGTTGTCCACACTGCACCAGGAGCTGCTCCGCGGCACGACGGTCGACGTACCCGCCCAACTGCCGGCGACCCTGCCGGGCTTCACCGGCCGGGCCGCCGAGATCGAGCGACTGGACGAGATCCTGGAGCGTTCCGAACGGGAGCCGATCGGCGTCACGGTGGCGGTGCTGTCCGGCATGCCGGGAGTGGGCAAGACGGCGCTCGCGGCGTACTGGGCGCAGCGCGTCCGCGACCGCTTCCCGGACGGCCAGCTCTATGTCAACCTGCGAGGATTCGACCCGGCGTCGCCGCCGATCCGGCCGGGGGAGACGGTGCGCTGGTTCCTCGAGGCGCTCCAGGTGCCCTCCGGCGGGGTCCCGGCCGGCCTGGACGCCCAGACAGCGCTCTACCGGGGGCTGCTGTCCGGCCGGCAGATGCTGATCCTGCTCGACAACGCCGCCTCCGCCGACCAGATCCGGCCGCTGCTGCCCGGCGGTGGCCGCTGCCTGGTCGTGGTCACCAGCCGGCATCAGTTGCCCGGTCTGGTCGTCACCGAGGGTGCGCAGCCGGTGCCGGTCGGCCTGTTCACCGCGGACGAGGCGGTGGAACTGCTGGCCGCCCGACTCGGGCGCCGTCGACTGACCTCGGAGGCTCCGGCGGCGCGCGACATCATCGAAGAGTGCGGGCGGCTGCCGCTCGCGCTGGCGTTGACGGCGGCCCACGCGGCGCTGCGACCGTCGATCACCCTGCGCGATCTGGCCGACGAGCTGCGAGCGGCCCGAGGCGGCCTGACCGGCTTCGCCAACGACGACCCGATCGCCGACCTGCGTAACGTGTTCGCCTCGTCGTACCGGGCGTTGGACGCCGACACCGCCACCCTGTTCCGGCTCGCCGGGCTGCATCCCGGCGCCGACCTGGGAGTGGCTGCCGCGGCCTCCCTCACGGCCACCCCGCGCGGCGACGCCCACCGTCGGCTCGCCGACCTCGCCCGGGCCCACCTGGTCAGCGAGGCCCAGCCGGGGCGGTACGTCGTGCACGACCTGCTCCGGGCGTACGCCCGCGAGCTGACCGGCGCGGCCGAGCGGACGCCGGCGCTCACCCGCCTGCTCGACCACTACCTGCACTCCGCCTACGAGGCGGACCGCCTGCTGCGACCCAACCGCGAACCGATCGTTCCGGCGCCGCCGGCCGAGGGTGTACGCCCGGAGGCGCCGGCCGACCACGACGGCGCCTTGGCGTGGTTCGACGCGGAGCGCACAGCGCTGCCGGCACTGGTCACGCTCGCCGCGGACGGCGGCCACGACCGGCAGGCCTGGCAGCTGGCCTGGGCGATGGCCAACTTCGTGCACCGGCGCGGCTACTGGGATGACTGGGTGACCGTGCAGCAGGCCGCGGTGACCGCCACCGGGCGGCTCGGCGACCACGCCGCGCAGGCGCACGCCCATCGGCTGCTGGGCATCGCCCTGCTCCGGCTCGGCCGCCTCGACGAGGCCCGCGAGCAGCTGACGCTGGCCCGCGAGCGGTTCGCCGCGCTGGGCGACGCCGCCGGGCAGGCCATGGCGCACCGCGGCCTGGGCCGGGTCGCGGCCCGGTGTGACGATCACCAGGAGGCGCTACGTCAGGCGCGCCTGGCGCTCGATCTGTTCACCCGGGGCGGGCCGCCGCAGGGCCGGGCGAGCGCCGAGAACGCGGTCGGCTGGATGCTCGCCGAACTGGGCGACCACGAGCAGGCGCTGCGGCACTGCACCCGGGCGCTGACCCTTCAGGAACGACTCGGCGACGCGTTCGGCGAGGCCAACACGCTGGACAGCCTGGGCTACATCCACCTACGCCGGGGAGACGTCTCGCTGGCCGTCCGCTGCTACGAGCGGTCGCTGGAACTGTCCCGCCGGCTCGACGACCGGCACGGCGAGTCCGACACGTTGGACCGCCTCGGCGACGTGCACCTGGACGCCGGCGATGTCGGCGCCGCCCGGCAGGCGTGGCGTCTGGCCCTGGAGCTCGCCGAGACGGTCAGCCCGGCCGAGGTGGACCGCATCCGCGCGAAGCTGAAGTCGGCCGCCGACGGCTGACCCGCCCGGGGTGCGTGCGACAGAGGGCGGCTGTCAACAATCCGGCCCACATCGACGGGCCACTCTGATGCCGGTCGCCCGAATTGCTGCGACCGGCATCTATTGGATCCATTTTGGAAGGTCGTCGCATGGGAAAGTTTCAACGCCGGTTGTCTCGGCGCCGGGTCCTGCGGTTTGCTGCCGCTCTCCCGGTCGTGGTGGCGCTGCCGGCTATGGCGCTCGTGGATTCCTCTCCGGCGCACGCGGCGGGGCGCCCGTTCGAATGCCTGGCCGATCTGCGGGTGTCCTGATGGCAATTCCATGGCTCATCGATGCTCTGAGGGAAGCCGGCGTGCCGGTGATCGAGGAGGGCAACTGGCGTGACCGGTCCGTCGGCGGCCCGTTCGATCCGATCGGCGTCCTGTGGCACCACACCGCCGCCCGGTCGAGCCCGGCGAACCCCGCGCCGAGCGTCGGCATCGTCATCAACGGCCGGCCTGACCTGGCCGGCCCCCTGTGTCACGCGCTGGTCGACTACAACGGCGTCTTTCACCTGATCGCCGCGGGTCGGGCCAACCACGCCGGCGAAGCCCGTGCCAGCGGACCGATCCCGGCCGGAGACGGCAACACGATGCTGATCGGCTGGGAGATCGACTACGAGGGTGATCCGACAAAGCCCAGTCCTCAACACATGACCGATGCCCAGTACCAGAATTCGGTCGCTGCCACCGCGGCCGTGCTACGTCATCTAGGCCGGGACGCCAGTTACGCCCGCGGGCACCGCGAGACGAGTGTCACCGGAAAGCCCGATCCGGCGTTCATCGACCTGGACGTCATGCGTGCCGACGTGGCGGCGCGGATGGCCGGTGGCCGGGTCGGCGACGTCCAGCATCAGAGTCGCAATGCTGATGGTTCGTGGCGTGGTCTGTCGTCTGTGCCGGCTCCGGGTGGGGCGGTTGCGCAGGGGACCAGGGCCGCGGTTGCGGCGTTGAAGGACGGTGCGGCGTTGGTGGTCGACATCGGCCCCGACGGCGTGCTGTATCACCAGACCCGGCGAGCCGACGGTACGTGGAGTGGTTTCCAGGTCGTGCCGGCTCCCGGTAACGCCGCGGCCAAGGGCAGCGAAGTGGCCGTCGCCGGCTTGCCGGACGGCTCCGTTCTGCTGGCGGACGTCGGACCTGACGGTGTGGTGTATTACCAGGTCCGGCGTGCGGATGGCAGTTGGTCGGGGTTCAAGCCGGTTCCGGCGCCGGGCAATGGTGCGGCTCGTGGCGGCAAGGTCGCGGTCGCGGGTTTGCCGGACGGTTCGGCGTTCCTGGTGGATGTCGGACCGGACGGCGCGCTGTATCACCAGATTCGCCGGCCGAACGACACGTGGACCGGTTTCCAGGTCGTACCGGCTCCCGGCAATGCCGCGGCCAAGGGCAGCGAAGTCGCCGCCGCCGGCCTAGCCGATGGTTCCGTTCTGCTGGCCGACGTCGGACCCGACGGCGTCGTCTATTACCAGGTTCGGCGTGCGGATGGCAGTTGGTCGGGGTTCAAGCCGGTTCCCGCGCCGGGCAACGCTGCCGCGCAGGGCAGCAAGGTCGCGGTCGCGGGTTTGCCGGACGGTTCGGCTCTGTTGGCGGATGTCGGGCCG
>DASWRZ010000209.1:0-14642 GCA_036402935.1 Actinoplanes sp. | reverse complement strand
CCGATCTGGATGCCGATCCGCGCCAGGAAACACGTTTCCGCGCTGCACACCGACTTGAAGAAGCCTTCGCGGCGCCCCTGCACAGTGTGGCGCGGGCACTGCTTGACCATCCAGTCGCCGGCCTCGATGCACATCGCCTGCAGGGTCGAGGTCGCCGTCTCCAGCTCCTCGATCTCCTCGGCGGTGAAGTCGTAGTACGGCCCCTCCTGCCAGTAGGAGATCATGGTCCCGTCCGGCAGTTCGGTGTCGTTGTAGGTCAGGCCGAGGCTGTAGTTGGTCAGCTTCCAGCCGTCGCGAACCGGTCCGTACGGAATCCGTCGCACGCGTCAGCCTCCGGACTTGTGCGACGAACTGCTCTTGCCGGTGCTCTTACCACCCTTGCCGACCACGTTCGTCTTGATCGTGCCGTTTCCGATCTTGCCGGTGGCGGGCAGGCCGAACGACTTGCGCGACGCCTGGTCGTTGTAGGCGAAGCGACTGCCCCCGGTCGGCAGCTGCGATCCGATCGGATAGCCCGAGCGGTAACCCGACGAGTGCCAGATGTAGTACGGCACGACGCCGCCCCCGTAGTAGTGGTTGGCGTCGCAGTAGTTCTCGTCGACGATCCGGCCGTTGGCGTCGGCGCAGTAGAAGCCCTCGTTGTGGTAGCGGTTGTTGTCGCAGGCCGCCGCGCCGCCCGCCGCCAGCAGGAGGAACGTGCTGGTCAGCGACACGCTCCGGGAGCTCATTCGCCGAGTCATGATTCCTTTGTATCAGTCCTAGTCGCGGGGTCCGCCGGCCACATAAATCACCTGTCCGGAGACGAACCCGGCGCCCTCGCTCGCCAGGAACGACACCGTGTTGGCGACGTCCTCCGGCCGGCCGGCCCGGCCGACCGGGATCTGGCTCACGGCGGCCTTCTCGAAGTCGGCGAAGTCCATGCCGACACGGGCCGCCGTGGCCGCCGTCATGTCGGTGACGATGAAGCCCGGCGCGACCGCGTTGGCCGTGATGCCGAAGCGACCCAGCTCGATCGCCATCGTCTTGGTGAAGCCCTGGATGCCCGCCTTGGCCGCCGCGTAGTTGGCCTGCCCGCGGTTGCCGAGCGCCGAGGTGCTGGAGAGGCTGACGATGCGGCCCCACTTCGCGTCGACCATGTGCTTCTGCACCGCGCGGGTGAAGAGGAAGCTGCCGCGCAGATGCACCCCCATCACGGTCTCCCAGTCGTCCTCGCTCATCTTGAAGATGAGGTTGTCGCGCAGCACCCCCGCGTTGTTGACCAGCACGGTGGGCGAGCCCAGCTCGGCGACGACCTTCTCGACCGCGGCCGTCACCTGCGCCGAGTCGGAGACGTCGGCCCCGACCGCGAGCGCGGTGCCGCCGGCGTCGTGGATCGCGGTCACGGTGTTGGCGCACGCGCCCTCGTCGAGGTCGACGACCGCGACGGCAAGCCCGTCGGAGGCGAGCTTGCGGGCGGTCGCCTCGCCGATGCCGCGGGCGGCGCCCGTGACGATCGCGACACGAGGAGGAACGGACTGCGACATTGCGGCCTCCGGCTGTGCTCTCTACAGCAGTGATCTCGACGACGGCTGTGATCTCGACGACCGGCCGACTCTAACCCGACTCATGAGTAACGGCGCAGCCGGATCCACCGATATCCGTAGCCGGAGACCTCGACCGACTGGAACTTGTCGAGGTCGGGATATTCGCGGTCGGCGAGCACGTCGTTCGGGGCCTCGGCCTCGGGAAAGAGGGAGCTGAGGTCGACCGCACCATCGTCCGGCCCGAGATTGTGCAGGAACACCATGGTGCCGGTGACATCGTCGGCCCGGTGCACCAGCACGCCGGCCGGCGCCGGCACGTCGACGTGGGTGCAGCTGCCGGCTCCGACCTCGGGCGCCTCCCGCAGGGTGCGAATCATCCGCTCGAACCAGGACAGCAACGATCGTGGATCGTGCTTCTGGTTCGTGACATTCACCTTCTCGTACGCGAAGTCACCGTGATCAATCACAGGGCGGGCGAGCTCGGCCCTGGAGGCGGTCGAGAAGCCGGCGTTGGCAAGAAGCGACCACTGCATCGGGGTGCGGATCGAGTCGCGCCCCGGCAGAGCGAGATCGTCGCCCATCCCGATCTCCTCGCCGTAGCGCAGGACCGGCGTGCCGCGGAGGCTGAACTGCAACGAGTACGCCAACTCCAGCCGCCGCCGGTCGTTGCCGAGCATCGGCGCCAGCCGCCGGCGGATGCCGCGACCGTAGAGCTGCATGTCGGGATCGGGACCGAACTTGGCGAACACGTCCTCCCGCTGTTCGGCGGTGAGCCGCGACAGATCGATCTCGTCGTGGTTGCGCAGGAAGGTGGCCCACTGCCCGCCCTTGGGCAGCTTCGGCGTCTCGCGCAGAGCCTCGATGATCGGCTCGGGATTTTCCCGGGCCAGCGCGAGAATCATCCGGGCGTTGAGCATGAAGTCGAACAGCATGTGGATGCGGTTGCCCGAGCCACCGCCGTCGCCGAAGAAGCCGACCAGCTTTTCGGGCTCCACGTTCGCCTCGGCCAGCAGGACCGCGTCGCCCTTCCGCCACTGCACGTATTCGCGCAGCTCGGTGAGGTATTCCATGTTCTTGGGCGGGTTGGGATTACCCGGCTCGGTCTCCTCGATGATGAACGGCACCGCGTCCATCCGGAAGCCGGCCACACCCAGCTGCAGCCAGAACGCGCAGATCTTCTTGATCTCCTCGCGCACGGCCTTGGTCTTGATGTTGAGGTCGGGCTGGAACTTGTAGAACCGGTGGTAATACCAGAGCTTGGCGGTGCGGTCGAAGCTCCAGGTCTCGCCCTGCTCGCCCGGGAAGACCATGCCCTGGTGCCGGTCCGCCGGCGCGCTGTCGGCCCAGACGTACCAGTCGCGGTGCGGCGAGTCGGGTGACGAACGGGCCGACTGGAACCAGGGGTGCTGGTCGGAGGTGTGGTTCACGACCAGGTCGATGATCACCTTGATGCCGAGGTTGCCGGCCTGGTGCAGCAGTTCCGCGAAGTCACCGAGATTGCCGAATCGCGGGTCGACGTTGTAGAAGTCGGCCACGTCGTAACCGTCGTCGCGGTCCGGCGACGGGTGGATCGGGTTCAGCCACAGGCAGGTCACACCCAACCGGGCCAGGTAGTCGAGCCGGCCGATCAGGCCGCGGATGTCTCCGATCCCGTCGCCGTTGGAGTCGGCGAAGGTGTCGATGTCGAGGCAATAGACAACGGCCTTCTTGTACCACCGGTCGTTCATAACCCTTCTACATGTCCGGCGCCCCATCCGCCGAAACCGGCATCCCACGTTCCGCCGTCACACCGCCGGCGGCCGCCGCCAACGCCCGGCTGCGCTCGAGTCGCACGTTGAGCCCGGCCGCGACCCAGAACGCGGCCGCCGGGACCAGGATCAGCGCGGCCCACTGCACAGGGCCGAGCAGCTGGATGTCGTCGGGGTGCCTCATGTTGAAGTCGAGGAACCCGCCGAACCCGTAGCCGACCAACGGGAAGACGGCCGCGACCGGAACCACGCAGGCGACCACCCGTCGCCGGAGCGCAGGCTCGAGCCGGAGCACCCCGATCAGCGCAAGAAGACCACCCATCAGCAGATACAGGAAGGTGATCCCGTACCCGGGCCCGTTGTCCTGAAAGAACGACAGGGCGCCGAAGTAGCCGGGATAAACCCTCGTGACGAGCCCGTTGGCCGCCAGCACGAGGCCCGCAGCCACCACGAACAGCCAGCCCCTGGGCCGCGGCCCACGAGCCGAGACCGTCGAGGCGATCAGCACCAGCGCGGCGCTCAGCACGATCCAGAAGACGTTGAGGAACGTCACCGGCGCGTCGCCGTAGGCCCGGGAGCCGGCGGCGACCTCGGCGATCAGGCCGGCCAGTGCGGCGGCCGCACTCAGCACTCGCAGGCCGGTCAGCGTGGCCACCAGGACGCCGGCCCAGGCCACCACGCGGACCAGGTCGTAAACATCGAGCGACGGCATGTCGGCGCGCCGCTCGACGAAGGCAATCGCACCGTTCATCTCGAAGCGGCGCAGGGCCACCGCACACAGCAGGATCGAGCCGAACAGCTGCACCGCGAACGCCGCCCGGCGCCACTGCGGGCCGTCGAATGTCAGGCGGAACCGGGCCGCCACCGCGCCGGCGACCAGGCTGGCCGCGTGCTTGCGGACCGGGCCGGGATCGGCCATCAGTACGCCGATCATCTCGTCGGCGTACTCCCGGCGGAAATCGGCCGGATAGAGCTCCAGCAGGAGCCGGTAGCGGTTTTCCCTGGCGCTCATGCGGTTGCCCCTCCGAAGGTGATGCCGCGGAGGCGCAGGCGCTCCTCGGCGATGGCGGCCTGGGTGCGCAGACGGGCGGTCTCGGCGGCCAGGCTCCGCTCGCCGCTCGCGGTCAGCTTGTAGTAGCGGCGGAGGCGGGACTGCACGATCTCTTCGCGGTCGACCTCGATCAGCCCGTCGGAGCGCAGCCGGTCGAGCGCGGCATAGAGGGTGCCGGCCCGCAGGCGCACCCGGCCGCCGGTCATCGCGGCCACGTCCTCGATCACGGCATAGCCGTGGCGAGGCTCGCCGGCCAGCGCGGTGAGGACCAGGAAGGTCGGCTCACGCATCGGTCCGTCGCTCATGGGTGATGAATATACCGATGGTCGGCATATACGGCCACCCGACCTGGCCGGCCCGGAATAAAAATCACCCGAGGGCCGGAGCCCCCGGGTGATCGACGCGCGGTCGCGGGACGGTGCGCCCGCGCGTCTGTCAGGCGTCCTGCGCCTCGACCTCTACCGGCTTGGAGATCAGAAGCCGGCCGAGATCTTGGTGAAGGCCCAGTCCGCCTGAGCGATACCGGAGCAGTCCGAGACCACACCGCCACCGGCGCAACCCCGGTCCCGGTTGACTGCCCAGAAAGTGAAGCGGGCAAAACCCTTACCGGAGGCGTAGTCGCGAATCCGCGTCCACGTGTCGGTCGAGGTCGTCTCCTGCTGGTCGCTGAGACCGTTCATGCCGGAGATGCCCATGTGCGAGTAGGCCTGCGCGTCGGTGTACCCGAAGGTGCTCTTGAGCTGGTTCTTCAGGCCCTCGGACGCGTTCACCGTCGCGGTGTACATGTCCGAGCCGCCGCCGAAGTCGAACGGCATCTGGGTGAAGATGTCGATGTTGGAACCGAGCGCCCGGGCCTGCTGCACGAGCCGGATGCCGTTGGCGTTCGGCCCGCTCGGCGTGGTGCCGAAGGTGACGATCGTCTTCACCGACGGGTTCTTCTGCTTGACGATCGCGAGCGCGCTCAGGATCTTGTCCTGCACCGCGTTGTTCTCGAACTCGTCGGTGTTCTCGATGTCGATGTCGATCGCCTTGAACGAGAAGGCGTTGATCACCTTCTGGTACGCGCCGGCCAGGTCACTCGCCGTCGCGCAGTTCGGGCCGAGCTTGTTGCCGCTCCAGCCGCCGAGCGACGGGACGACATCGGCACCGGCCGCCCGGGCCTGCGCGATGTAGCTGCCGTGCACGCCGCCGGTGAGGCCGGACTCGCTGTCCCAGGCCGGGTTGCAGCCGCCGCCGGAGTTGACGAACGCCATCGTGAACGCCTTGACGCCGGTCGCGCCGACCACGGTGGCCGGGGCGGGCGGGTTACCCCAGCCGGGGTAGACGTACGGCGCGGACGCCATCCTGGTGCCGGTGCTGGGAGGAGGCGTGGTCGGGCCGGTGGTAGGCGGCGGAGTGGAGGTGCCGCCACACGCGCCGTTGTCGGCCCACACGTCCCACTGCCCGCTGTGCGTGGCCGGGGACTCGTTCTGGGTCCACCACTTGGCGCTGTAGTTGTGGCCGCTCTGCGAGGCGCTGTTGCCACCGACGTAGACCTGGGTGGAGCTCCAGGCCGGTGCGCAGGCCGTGGCCGCGTTCGAGGCGACCATCGGGGCGATCGCGGCGGCCGAGCCGGCCACCACGACCGATCCGAGGATGAGCAGCTTTCGCCGCAGTTTCATCGGGGACTTCTCCTCTAGGGGGTTACGGGAGGCTGTTGAGGTGCGGCTTGACCGTGTTGGCGAAGCCGTTGCCGTTGCTGACGTCCCAGTTGATCGACCAGGTCATCGCGCCCCGGATGCCCGCATAGGTGGCCGGCGGCTTGAACGAGCCGCAGTTGGTGCCGCCGGAGAGGCAGTCGAGCGCCGAGTTGACCACCGACGGCGAGACGTAGCCGCTGCCGGCCGCGCTGGTGCTGGCCGGAAGGCCGAGGCCGACCTGGTCGGGGCGCAGGCCGCCCTGCAGCTGGATGCAGGCGAGGGCGGTCAGGAAGTTCTCGTTGCCCTGTGAGTACGCCGCGTTCTGGTCGCACCCGAGCATCGAGCCCGAGTTGTAGTACTGGGTGTTGACGATCGTCAGGATGTCCTTGATGTTGAGCGCCAGCGCGAAGTACGACGACCCGGTGCTCTGCATGTCGATGGTCTGCGGCGCCAGCGTGACGATCAGGTTGGCGCCGGCCTTGGTCCGCAGGCTGTGCAGCGCCTGGCCCATGTACGTCGCGTTGATCCCGTTCTCCAGGTCGATGTCGACGCCGTCGAAGCCGTAGTTCTGCATCAGCGAGTAGACCGAGTTGGCGAAGTTGGTGGCCGAGCCGGAGTCGGCCACGCTGATCGTGCCGTTCTGCCCGCCGACCGAGATGATGACCTTCTTGCCCCGCGAGTGCAGGGTGGCGATGTCGGCCTTGAACTGGGCGTCGGTGTAGCCGCCGACCTGCGCCGCGAGGCCCGAGTCGAGGGTGAAGGAGACCGCGCCCGGTGTCGACGTGGCGTCCGCGAAGGCGACCGCGATCAGGTCGTAGTTGGACGGGACGGCGGCGAGCTTGAGGGCGGCCGCGCCGTTGTAGAAGTTCTGCCAGTAACCGGTGAGCACGTGCTTGGGCAGCGTCCCGCTGGACGGCGGCACGGTGGTCGGCGGCGCGGTCGTCGGCGGCGCCGTGGTGGGCTTCGTCGTGGGAGGCGCGGTCGTCGGCTGAGTAGTGGGCGGTGTGGTTCCACCACCGGTGCCACAGGCGCCGTTGTCGGCCCAGACATCCCACTGGCCCGAATGGGTGGCCGGGGACTCGTTCTGGGTCCACCACTTGGCGGTGTAGTTGTGGCTGTTCTGCGAGGCGCTGTTACCACCGACGTAGACCGCGGTGGAACTCCACGCGGGGGCGCACGCGGCGGCGGCCGACGCGCTGCCGGCGAAGTAGGTCGCGGCGCCGCCGGCGACGAGCGCCACGGTCGTTGCGAGGATGAGGGATCTGGAGCGCTTCATCGCCGTACCTCCCTGGGGGCAAGAGATGTATCAATGTTTAGGACTGTTAACTGTAAAAGTCCAGAGGGACGACCTTAAACATCCTTAAATCGCAAACTGGGCCGAAGACGCTGGTAGCGCCTTCGGCCCATAGAAGAAGCCGAATCACCTGCGGAATTGGATCCAGTTGACGTTCACGAAGTCGTTCGGCTGACCGCTCGTGAAGGTCAGAAAGACCGTGTGCTTGCCCGAAACCGCGGAGACGTTGCCCGGGATCGACTGCCAGGTCTGCCAGCCGCCGGTGCTGCCGACCGCGAAGCTGCCGATCGGCGCGTTGCTCCGGCTGTCGATACGCACCTCGACCAGGCCGCTGATCCCGGCTCCGGCCCCCGAGGCGACCCGGGCCACGAAGTCCTTCACGCCCGCGGTGCCGAAATCGACGTTGTTGTATTGAGCCCAGTCGCCGTTGGCGAGGGACCCGATGTCCTGCCCGCCTTCGGAGCAGGTCTCGGCCACCACGCCGGCCGAGGCGTCGAACGACTCGGCCTGGATCTGCGAATAGGCGTCGCGCGACGAACCACCGGTCGGCGGGGTGGTCGGAGTCGTGGTCGGCGGCGTCGTCGTGGTGCCACCGGACGACTGATAGACCGCCACGTAATCGACCAGCATCGGCACGCCGGACGCGGTCGACGAGGTCGGGCCGCCGCCGAACGCGGCCGGGAAGCCCCCGCCCATCGCCACGTTGAGGATCATGAACATGCCGTGATGCGTGGCGTTGTTCCAGGTCGTCGCGTCGAGCTGGGACGAGTTGAGCGTGAAGTAGTTGGCCCCGTCGAGGTAGAACCGCAACTGCTCCGGCGACACGCTGCGGTCGTATTCCACCGCGTACGTGTGGAAGCCGGTCTGGCAACCGGAGCAAGCGTGCTCCCCGGAGCCCAGCCCGGTCGTCTCGTTGCAGGGACCGCCGGAGGCGGTGCCGCAGTGCAGCGTGGAGAAGACCGAGGACCGGCCGTTGATGTCCTCCATGATGTCCCACTCGCCGATGCTCGGCCAGTTGGTCGCCGCGGCCGGGCGGGCCGCCGCGCCGAGGGCCCAGAACGCCGGCCAGTAACCGGCCGCCGCGGCGCCGCTGACGTTCGGCTGCTGGATGCGCGCCTCCATGCGCAGCTTCCCGCCGGCCGGGGCGGCGAAGTCGGTCCGCTGGGTTTCGACCCGGCCCGACGTCCAGTGCCCGGAGGCGTCCCGGATCGGCTTGATCACCAGGTTGCCGCCGCCGTCCTGGTAGACGTTGGCGGTCGAGTTGGTCATCGTCTCGACCTCGCCGGTGCCCCAGTTGGCCGCGCCGCCGGGGTACGAGGTACCGGTGTCGTAGAGCCAGTTCGCGGTGCTGAGGCCGGAGCCTGCCGCACCGGTGAAGTCGTCGCTGAAGACGGTCGTCATGCCGGACGGCGCGCCGGGAACGGCGGCGTCGGCCTGCATCGCGAAGACCGCCGTGGCGGCGACCGCGATCGTTGCGGTCGCCACCGCGAGAAGCCTGCGAGTTCGTGCCATGGAACGCCCTTTCTGCAGAGGGTGTGAGAGCGCTCTCACGACATTTCACGCGTGTTACAACTTCGCTGTCAACATCGACCGTCAGCTATTGCCCGTTAATACCGGGCGTCGATAGAAAGCCTGTTCGGCCGCGGTCCACGACGTCGACGTGACCAGGTAGAGGGCGCCCGCGAGCGGGAGCCAGGCCACCGTGAGCACGGTAAGGAAGGGCACCACGCGCAGGAACGAGGTCAACCGGCGCGAGGACAGCCACGCCACGACGCCGGCGATCACCAACAGCACCGCGAAGACCGGCCACCCCGCGGCCAGATGGGCGCCGAGCGGCACGCCGAACAGCGCACCGGCCGGCGCGTGATAGGCCACCCGATACATGACCATGAAGAACGGCCACTGGATCAGCCCGGGCAGCAGGCCCGCGAAGGGACTGATGCCGTTCGCCCGGTGCAGCGCGAGCGTCTCCGTGGCCCGCGTCGACGGATCGCCGGCGTGCTTCTCCCGCAGCGAGGCCAGCTGCGGGTCGAGCGCCTGCCGGCGCCGGCCGGACCGGATCTGGAGATAGGTGAGCGGGCTGATCGCCAGACGGACGAGCAGCGTGAACAGGACGATGGCCAGCGCGACCGAGAAGCCGCCGGCGAGCGGGTTCAGGAGGGACGTGAGCCCCTCGATGGCGCGATGCGCGGCGCCGACGACGGCCCCGAAGACCTGGAAAATGGACATGCGGATACCCCTGCGATCCGAAACCAGAAAATGGACGCGGAGCGGCTGTCTCTCAAGCCGCGAGGCACACCGACGGTGCTCGGGGACGCGGACGGCCGGCGGCGTCCGGGTCGATCAGGCGGGGTGGAGCCGAGGTGCGCGCACGACGCGCGACGGCGGCGACGCCGGACGGGGTGGCCGGAACCAGGGCCGGCACCAGGAAGGCGACGAGCAGCAACGCGGCGACAACGGCCAGGCCGAGGACCAGAGACGAAGGGTGGGCAGGGTTGAGAAGGGCGGACAGCACCCAGAAACCCCACCAGAACATGAGGCCACGGTAGTCCCGCGCCACAACTCGGCACCGTTTCCCGAAACGACCGGGCGGGTACCACGCTGACCATGGATTCGGCTGGGACCACGATCTCCGAAGAGATGGCCGAGAGGGCCGGGTCGCACGATCTGCTCACGCTGGGCGTCGAGGAGGAGTACCTGCTGGTCGACGCCGTCGAACCGCGGGCGGTCGAGGCGGTCGAGGACGTCTTCGGCGAGGTGCCCGAGGACCTGCGCGACGTCGTTCAGCACGAGCTCCAGCGGACCCAGATCGAGGTGGCCAGCCCACCCCAGCTGGAACTGCCCGAGATGGCCGCGGCCCTGCGGCGGCTGCGCCGCGAACTGAGCGATGCCGCGGGAAGGGTCGGCGCCCGTCTCGTCGCGGCCGGGGTCAGCCCGGCCGCCGGGCCGAACGCCCGGATCGTCGACGACCCGCGCTACCACCGGATGCGCGAACGCTTTGGCGACCTCTCCCCCGGCCAGGGCATGTGCGGCACCCACGTGCACGTCAGCATCCCGGACAACGAGACCGGCGTGCAGATCCTCAACCACCTGCGCCCGTGGCTGCCGATCTTCCAGGCCGCGACGACCAACTCACCGCTGCACAACGGTCACGACACCGGCTACGCCAGCTGGCGCTCGGTCATGTGGGAGCGCTGGCCGACCGTCGGACCGGCGCCCTACCTGGAGTCGTTCGAGCAGTACGAGACGCTGATCAGTGACCTGCAGGCGAGCGGCGCGATGCTCGACGAGGGGATGCTCTACTGGTACGCCCGTCTTTCCGCGCGCTACCCCACGATCGAGATCCGGATGGGCGACGTCACCCCGACCGTCGACGACGTACTCCTGCTCGCCGCGCTCGCCCGCGCTCTGGTCTCGACCCTGCTGGGCGAGGTCCGCGACGGCGTGCCGGCGCCCAACGTGCCGCACCCGCTGCTGATGGCCGCCCACTGGCGGGCCGCCCACGACGGCCTCGAGGGCGACAACATCGACATGGCCACCCGCGAGCCACGGCCGGCCTGGCGTCTGCTGCGGCAGCTCTTCGACTACGTAAGGCCGGAGTTGCACCGCCACGGCGACCTCGACCGCGCGACCGTCCTGATGGACCGCCTGCGGACAAGAGGCACCGGCGCGGCCCGGCAGCGAGCGATACTGGCCCAGCGAGGCTCGGTGGCCGACGTGGTGGACTGGCTCGCCCGGGCAACCCGGGGCGACGAAGACGGAGAGGCCGAGCGTGAAGCTGGTCGTGATCGGCGGGGACGCGGCCGGGATGTCGGCCGCCTCGCAGGCCCGTAAGCGGATGGGCGAGCGCGACCTGCGGATCGTGGTGTTCGAACGCGGTCACTTCACCTCCTATTCGGCCTGCGGCATCCCGTACTGGATCGGCGGAAGCGTCTCCGACAAGCAGGAGTTGATCGCGCGATCGCCGGAGGAGCATCGCCGGAACGCGATCGACGTGCGCATGCGGCACGAGGTCGTCGGCATCGATCTGGACCGGCGCGAGGTCGTCGCGCACGACCTGACCGACGGCGGCGAGGTGCGCGAGGGCTTCGACCACCTGGTCTATGCGACCGGTGCCGTCCCGGTCACGCCGGAGTGGGCGCGGGTGCGGGGCGAGGGCGTCTTCGGCGTGCAGACGCTCGACGACGGGGCCGCGATCCACGCCTGGCTCGACCGCAAGCCGCAGCCCAGGCGCGCGGTCGTGATCGGCAGCGGTTACGTCGGCGTCGAGATGGCCGAGGCGATGGTCCAGCGCGGGCTGGAGGTCACGATGCTCGAGAAGTCGGGCTACCCGATGGGCAAGACCATCGATCCCGACATCGGCGCGCTGGTCCGCACGGCGATCCGCGAGCAGGGCATCGAGATCCGCACCGAGACCCATGTCGAGGGCCTCGACATGGGGAACGGCCGGGTCCGGGCGGTGGTCACCCCGAGCGGTTCGCTGCCGGCCGACGTCGTGGTCCTGGGTTTGGGCGTACGCCCGAACACCGCCCCCGCCGAGAAAGCCGGGCTACCCCTGGGCAGCACCGGTGGGGTGATCACCGACCTGCGGATGCGGGTACCCGGGCTGGACGGGGTGTGGGCCGCCGGCGACTGTGTCGAGTCCCGGCACCGGATCACCGGGCAGCCGATCCACGTGCCGCTCGGCACCCACGCCAACAAGCAGGGCCGGGTTGCCGGCATCAACATCGGCGGCGGGTACGCGACGTTCCCGGGCGTGATCGGCACCGCCGCGACCAAGGTCTGCGACCTGGAGGTGGCGCGCACCGGGCTGACCGAGCGCGAGGCCGGCCACGCGGGCTACGCCTATGTGACGGCGTCGGTGGATTCGACCAGCCGGGCCGGCTACTACCCGGGCGCGGCCATGATGACGGTCAAGCTGATCGCCGAGCGGCGCACCGGTGTTCTGCTCGGCGCACAGATCCTCGGGCGGGTGGAGGCGGCCAAGCGGATCGACGCGCTGGCCGTCGCGGTGTGGAACCGGATGACGGTCGAGGAGATGACCGGTCTCGATCTCAGTTATGCCCCGCCGTTCGCCCCGGTGTGGGATCCCGTGCTGATCGCGGCTCGGAAGGCAACGGACGCTGTCCATGCAACACTGTGATGCCCGTAATTGTCCGACTACCGTGACGGTCGCCTAGTAGGGGTTACTACTCACCGTCAGGATGACATCACGTTTCCGGTCTCGCGCAGGATCTTGCGACACGGTAGGCATGTCCAATGTCGCCGAGATCTCCGCGTTATCCGAGCCCGGCGTCCGGCGACGACGCCGCTCCGTCGGGCAGGCACCGCCGCCCCGAGACGCTGGCCGAGGTGGTCCATTCCCGGCCGATGAGCGCCGCGCCCGCGGAGACCGATCCCGACCAGTTCGCGCTCACCCGGGCCGCTCTCACCGAGCCCTCGGCCCTCTACCGGGCCCTTGCCGAGCCGACGCCCTCCTCCGAGTTTCCGACGCTGACGCCCCGATCGAGGGCGGCGCGATCAGGAAAGACGGCGCGATCAGAAACGGCGGCGCGCTTGAAGAAAGCGCCGTCGAGCACGACGAGTCGCCGCTCGGAGGCCACGACCGGGCCTCGGCACTCCCGGCAACCGGGCGGCCGATCCGAGACGCGCCGGCCGGTCACCGGCTCGCACCGCGCGCCCGGCACCCTGCCGATCGAGTCGTGGCTGCTGCTGGGCAAGAAGCGCCAGCAGATCCTGCTCGCCTCGCTGGTCGCGGCCGCGCTGCTGCTGGTCGGCATCCCGATGCGTCAGCAGGGCATCGACGCGGTCGACGCGGCCGCCGCCCGCACGGTCGGTGTGCACATCGGCAAGAACAAAGCCACGGACAAAGACAGCAAACCGGCTCACGAGGCCGGCGCGGCCGATCCGCGTACGACGTCGCCCGCACCGAAGCCGAGCGGCAGCGCCTCCCCGAAGGCGCCCGCCGCCGAGGTGAAGCTGCCGACCGGCGACCTCGGACCGGGACACTCGCTGCGTACGACCGGCAGCAAGTCGATCTCGCTGACCTTCGACGACGGCCCCGACCCGGTCCAGACGCCGAAGATCCTGGCGTTGCTCGCGAAATACCAGGTCACGGCCACGTTCTGCCTGATCGGCTCCAACGTGCAGAAGCACCCCGAGATCGTTCGCGAGATCGTCGCGGCCGGGCACACCCTGTGCAACCACACGTGGAACCACAGCCTCACCATCGGCAAGGACGAGCCGGAGAAGATCCAGGCCGACCTCGAGCGCACCAGCGCGGCGATCCGCGCCGCGGTGCCCGACGCGCAGATCCCGTTCTTCCGGGCGCCCGGCGGCAACTTCACCGACCGGCTGGTCGATGTGGCCAAGGCGCAGGGCATGACCTCGCTCTACTGGCAGGTCGACCCGCGGGACTGGGACCATCCGAAGGGCGAGACCGACACGGCTCACATCAACCGCGTGATGTCCGAGATCCTCAGGTCGGTGAAGCCGGGATCGATCATCCTGTCCCACGACTTCAACCAGCCCGACACCATTCAGGCGTACTCGAAGCTGCTCCCCTGGCTGACGTCGAATTTCACGACCACGATCCCCGGAGAGCCGGCGGGTCATGCGCCGGCGACCGCCACGCCGAGCACCAGCCCGCCCGCGGCGACGCCGGGCGAGGCAACCCCCACCGTGACGCCGAATGCCCCGGACAACCCGGCCGGCGCGGCCGGCGACTCCTGACCGCGGCCCCCTACGGCTGGCAGGCCGGGCACCAGTAAAGGTTGCGCCCGGCCAGCGGCCCCCGGGCGACCGCGGTGCCACAGACCAGGCACGGCTGGCCGGGGCGCCGATAGACGTACACCTCGCCGCCGTGCCGGTCGACGCGCGGCGCCCGCCGCATCGCCTCGGGCGTGTGCTCGGTGTGCACGGTGTCGATCCGGCCGCGGGCCACGCCCTCCTTCATCAACGCGCGCAGGTCGGCCCACAGCTGGTCCCACTGCTCGAGGCCGATCAACCGGCCCGGCGTGGTCGGCGCGAGCCCGGCCCGGAACAGCACCTCGTTGGCGTAGATCAGGCCGCAGCCGGCCACGATCGACTGGTCGAGCAGCAGTGCGAAGATCGGCTTCGTGCTGAGGCGGATCTTGGCACCGGACGGGCCCGGGTCGGCGTCGTCACGCAGCGGGTCGGCGCCGAGCCGGGAGCGCAACCGGTCGATCTGCTCCGGGTCGAGCACCTCGCACGCGGTCGGACCGCGCAGGTCGAGCCAGTGCGTGTCACCCACCATCCGCATCCGGACCTGGCCGACCGGGTCGGGCACCGGCAGCTCACCGTCGGCGAACTTTCCGTAGAGCCCCA
>DASWRZ010000208.1:0-4903 GCA_036402935.1 Actinoplanes sp. | reverse complement strand
CGCCGTACCCCCGTGCGGACCCTGGTCCGCGAGGCCAACCTGCCGTTCTGCGCCTTCGTCCTCGGCCTCGGCGTGGTCGTACTGGCGGTCCGTGAGCACGGCCTGGACCGTCTCGTCCATGCCCTGGTCCCCACGCACGGTGGTCTGCTGCAGTTGCTCGCCGTGGCCGGCCTGGCCGCCCTACTGGCCAACGTCTTGAACAACCTGCCCGCGACGTTGGTGCTGGTCCCGGCCGTCGCCGAGTCCCGTGGGCTGCTTCTGGCCGTCCTGCTCGGGGTCAACGTCGGCCCGAACCTGACCTACGTGGGATCGCTCGCCACCCTGCTGTGGCGTCAGATCCTGCACAGCCGGGACGCCGCGCCCGATGCCCGCGAGTTCCTGCGGCTCGGTCTGCTGACCGTGCCGATCGCCCTGTGTGCGGGCGTGCTGGCGTTGTGGCTGGTGCTGTGAGTAAATGCGCTTCCCCCGCCGCCGCGGATCGTTGCGGGGGACGGACTTCGGGCCGGGGAATGGCCGGGTGATCCGGGTGGGGTCGGCGGCGGGGGAGCGCAACGCAGTCAGTCTCGTCGATGCAATCCGTAACATGCAAGCAATCTGAGTTACGAAACCGAGCGGGGTCGCCGAGCCCGGCCTACCGTCGAGGTCATGGAATATCGCAGCCTCGGACGAACCGGAATGCAAGTGAGTCCGCTCTGCCTCGGCGCCATGATGTTCGGCGCCTGGGGCGAGCCCGACCACGACAAGTCCATCAAGGTCATCCACCGCGCCCTGGACGCCGGCATCAACTTCATCGACACGGCCGACGTCTATTCGCAGGGTGAGTCGGAGGTGATCGTCGGCAAGGCTCTCGCCGGGGGACGCCGCGACGACGTCGTCCTGGCCACCAAGGTGCACGGTCAGATGGGCGTACCGATCGAGGCGCCACCCGGCACCCAGGGCGACCCCAATCGGCAGGGCAACTCCCGCCGTTGGATCATCCGGGAGGTCGAGGACAGCCTGCGCCGGCTCGGCACCGACTGGATCGACCTCTACCAGATTCACCGGCCCGACACCGACGCCGACCACGAGGAGACGCTGGGCGCGCTGACCGACCTCCAGCGGCAGGGCAAGATCCGGGCCTTCGGCTCGTCGACCTACCCGGCCGAGGAGATCGTCGAGGCGCAGTGGACCGCCGAGCGGCGGGGGCTGAGCCGGTTCGTGACCGAGCAGCCGCCGTACTCGATCCTGGTCCGCGGCATCGAGGCCGACGTGCTGCCGACCGCCGAGCGCTACGGCATGGGCGTGCTCCCGTGGAGCCCGCTCGCCGGCGGCTGGCTGTCCGGTCAGTACCGGGTCGGCGCCGACCTGCCGCAGTCCAAGCGCAGCACCCGGCTGCCGGCCCGCTACGACCTGTCGCAGCCCGGCAACCAGCGCAAGCTCGAAGCGGCCGACGCGCTCGGCAAATTGGCCGACGAGGCCGGGCTGTCGCTGATCCACCTGGCGCTGGCCTTCGTGCTCCAGCACCCGGCGGTCACCTCGCCGATCATCGGCCCGCGCACGCTGGAGCACCTCGAGTCGCAGCTCGGCGCCGCCGACGTGAAGCTGACGACCGACATCCTCGACCGCATCGACGAGATCGTCCCGCCCGGGGTGAACGTGAGCAGCGGCGACCGCGGCTACGTGCCACCCGCCCTGTCCGATCCCTTCCGGCGCCGCCGGCGCGTCGCCTGATGACACGCGGCACTCCGGCGGCCCGCATAGGCTGTCGGAGTGTCGCTGACCTTGGACGAGGCCCGGGCCCGGGCCGCCATGCTCTCCGAGGTCGCCTACGACCTCGCCCTCGACATCACGTCCCCGGGCTTCTTCCGCAGCCGGGTCGTCGTGCGGTTCCGCACCACGGGCGGTAACACGTTCCTCGAACTGCACCGGGCCGAGTCGCTCGAGGTGACGCTCGACGGTTCGGTCGTCGAGCCCGCGTACGACGGCGTCCGGATCCCGCTCGACGGCCTGGCTCCCGGGTCGCACGAGGTGATCGTGGACGCGCGGATGCGCTACGTCACCGACGGCGAGGGGCTGCACACCTTCACCGATCCGGTGGACGGCGAGCGGTACGTCGGCGGGTACCTCGGCCTGGACATCACCCAGCGCCTGTTCGCCTGCTTCGACCAGCTCGATCTCAAGGCTCCGATCACCCTCAGCGTGACCGCCGACCCACAATGGACGGTCCTGTCGAACGGGCTGGCCACGGCCGGCAAAGGGTTCAGTTTCGCCACCACCCCGCCGATCCCGTGCGATCAGTTCGTGGTCGTGGCCGGGCCCCTGCACTCGGTGCGGTGGGAACACCGCGGTCGGCCCATGGGGTGGCACGCCCGCCGCTCGCTGGCCGCCGAACTGGAGCGAGATGCGGCCGAGCTGCGCCGGGTGACCGAGGTCTGCTTCGACCACTACACCGGGATCTTCGACGAGCCGTTCCCGTTCGACTCCTACGACCAGGTGTTCGTGCCGGAGCTCAACTGGGGGGCGATGGAGTGCCCAGGCTGCGTCACCTTCAACGAGTCGATGCTGCCGCGCATGCGGGTCACCGACGACGACCGCCGGCATCGCGCGATGGTGATCGCGCACGAGATGTCGCACATGTGGTTCGCCGACCTGGTCTCCCCGGTGTGGTGGGAGGACTCGTGGCTCAACGAGTCCTTCGCCGACTACATGGGGTTCGAGGTGGCCGAGACCGTGGCCGGTTACCCGGGCGCCCGGGTGTCGTTCGAGGCGGCCTACAAGCCGGGCGCCTACCTCGCCGACCGGCGCCGTTCCACCCACCCGGTCGCACCGGCCGCCGAGGACGTGCCCGACGTCGACACCGGCACGACGATCTTCGACGCCATCTCCTACCGCAAGGGCAACGCCGTCCTGCGGCAGCTGGTGACCTGGCTCGGCGTGGCCGACTTCCGCGCCGGGGTGAACGCGCACCTCACCCGGCACCGGTTCGCCAACGCCACCCTCGAGGACCTGCTGTCGGCGCTCGACGCGGTCTCGCCGCGCGACGTGCGCGCATGGGCCGAGGTGTGGCTGCGGCAGGCCGGACACGACACGATCCGGGTCGAGCGGCGGGACGGCATTCCGGTGCTGGTCCGGGACGGCGTCCGGCCCCACAGCTTCACCGTCTCGGCCTACTCGACCGCGCCGGCCGGTGAGCTGCGGCTGGTTGGCGAGAGGCTGGTCGAGTTGGCGGACGAGCCGCTGGTGCTGGCGGAGTGGGACGGGCTGGTCGTGGTGCCCAACTCGCGCGGCGAGACCTTCGCCCGGATCGAACTGGACCCGCTCTCCGCCGACACCCTCACCTGTGATCTGGCCGCCCTGCCTGACCCACTCGTACGGGCGGTGCTCTGGGCGACGATGCTCGACCGGGTGCCGCCGGCCGCGCATCTGGAACTGCTGGCCCGGCAGCTGGCGCGCGAGCCGTCACCCGTCCTGGTGGCCGCCGCCCTCGACCGGACGCGGAACGATCTGATCCGCCGCGAGCTGCCCGGGGCGCTCGAGGTGGTCGCCGCGGCCTGCGCGATCGACACCGAGCCGGACGAGCAGCGCGCGGTCGCGCTGACCCGCGGACTCGTCTGGGCCACCACTGACACCGCGCTGCTGCGGCGCTGGCTGGCGGCGGCCGCGACCGACCACGGGCTGGCCCTCGACCCGAAGCTGCGGTGGGCGGTCGTGCGCCGCCTGGCCGAGCTCGGTGGCATCGAGGCGCCGGAGATCGAGGCCGAGCGGCACCGGGACGGCACCGCCGCGGGCGCACTCGGCGCCGACACCGCCCTGGCCGCCCGGCCCACCCCAGCGGCAAAATCGGCCGCCTGGCAGGCGATGACCGAGGACCCCGACGTCTCCGCCCACCGCTTCCGGGCGCTGGCCGACGGGCTCTGGGCGCAGTCGCAGCGCGAACTCGTGACGCCTTATGTCTCCGCCTACGTCGCGGTCGCCCCCGCGCTGGCCCGGCGCGGGTCGGCGTTCGCCGCCGCGGTCGGCCACGCCTTCCCGGCCTTTCCGTTGACCGCCGAGGAGCTGGAGCTGGTGCGGGCGGCGCTGCGCGACGACGTGCCCGCGGTACTGAGGCGTTTCTGGGAGGACGAGCTGGACGACCGATAGGAGAAGGCCCGGGAGACCCGGGCCTTCTCTCAACGGGTTACCAGCCGACGGCGACCTGCAGGTACTGCGGGTTCGCGTGGGTGATGAACGAGCTCTGGCCGGCGACGTCGTCGTACGGGAAGCCGTACGCCAGCCCGCCGAGCGCGTTGTCGTGCCAGAACTTGGCGTAGTAGTTGGCCGGAGCGGCCCGGTAGTAGTTGCTCACCGTCTGCTGCTGGGCCGTCGGCAGGTCGGCGGTATGCCGGTTGAGCGCCGCGCACTGGGCCGCGTTGGCTGCTTCCGGTCCGCTGCACCCGAAGATCTGCTGGGTGGTGGCGGTGATGCCGTTCGCGGCCGCGTACGAGGACATGTAGTTCTGGTTCGGGCCGCCGGGCAGGAAGTTCGAGTCGCTGCCCGGGGACAGGATCCGGTACGGCGAGGTGGCCGTCGCCTCGTGCTGGAACTCGGCCGGCACCGCGGCGGCGAACCGGCTGAACGTGGTCGCGCGGTCCTCGGTGAAGGTCGCGTAGTTCTCGCCGACCTGCTGGTCGCTGCCGTCCTTCGAATGCAGCCGCATCGCGATCTTCAGGCCGAACGCGTCGACCCGGGTGGTGTTGCCGTTGAAGACTCCGGCGCCCACCGTGAACTCGATGAAGTCGAAGTACTGGCTGGTCGGCGAGCCGAGGTAGAAGTACATCCGGCCGGCCGAGTTGGCCGGCATGTCGAGGAACTGCTGCTCGGCGATCGAGTGGGTCTGCCCGTTGAAGTTCCAGTAGACCTGGCTGTCCGGGTACTTGCCGTTGGT
>DASWRZ010000207.1:0-19136 GCA_036402935.1 Actinoplanes sp. | reverse complement strand
GCCGGGCCGAAGTGCAGGGCGGCCGAGCCGAGCCGGTCCGAGGCCACGTCGAAGAACAGGTTCGGGCCCTCCTTGGTGGCCCGGTCGACGACGTTCCCGCCGGACGCCGAGATCATCGCCCAGGCGGCGAAGCCGTACAGCACGGCGATCAGCGCGATCGCGATGTAGGTCGCGCGGGAGACCGTACGCCGCGGGTCGCGCGACTCCTCGCTGAAGACGACCGACTGCTCGAAGCCGACGAAGCCGGTGATCGCCATGGCCAGCAGCGCGCCCGAGCCGCTCGCGATCAGGCTGTGCGGGTTGAGCGGAGCCGACGAGGCGTGGAAGTTGGGCGACAGGATGTCGCTGAAGCTGAACACCACGACCAGCACGATCTCGGCGACCAGCAGGGTGGCCAGCACCTTGCCGTTGACGGCGACGTCACGTACGCCCAGGACCGCGACCAACGCCCAGCAGATGAGGGCGAGCCAGTACCACTTGATGTCGAGGCCGAACCAGTCCTTGAACAGCGGCGCCGCGATCGCACCGAAGCCGCCGTAGGACGCGCACTGGAACATGTTGTAGGCGACCAGCGCGACCCAGGAGGCGCCGACGCCGACCGGTTTACCGATGCCCTGCGAGATGTACGCGTAGAACGCGCCCGCGTTGGCGATGTGCCGGGCCATCGCGACGTAACCGACGGCGAAGATCGCCAGCACGAGGGCGACCGCGATGAAGGCGATCGAGATGCCGGTGAGGCCGGTGACCGCGAGACCGGTGGGAACCACGCCGGCGACCACGGTCAGCGGGGCCGCCGCCGACATCACGAAGAACACGACCGCCGGGACCCCGAGGCGGTCTTTGGCCAGGGCGTTGGATAACTGACTTTCTTCCGAAACGGAGTTTGTGGTGGTAGCCACGCGGTTTCTCCAAGAGGGGTGGGTTGAGGGGAAGGGTGGTTCAGGCCCGCCGGGCCATCACGGCATCGCCGACCGCGGCCTCGGCGTGCGCGACCAGCTCCTGGAGCATCGCGGGCATGCGGCGGCGGAGCTGGTCGAACAGCGCCGGGCGGCTGCGTGGGTCGAGGGTGACGAAGGCCTGCTGGTCGAGCCCGGTCGCCAGGATCAGTCCGGAGAAGACCAGATCGGAGACGTCGAGGAGCTCGCCCCGGGACACGCTGGTGCGTACCCGGGTGGCAGGCCAGCCCGCGGTCATCGAGTCGGCCGGCACGAAGTAGACCTTGTTGCCGCCGAGCAGGCTGCGTTTCTCCTGCCGGGTGACGTGGCCGCCGCGGGCGAGCCGCCGTTCGACCAGGTCGACCGCGACGCCGGTGGCCAGGAACGAGATCCAGTCGCGGACCACCCGGTGGCTGCCTTCGCGCAGCAGCTGGTCGAGGACCGCGGTGGTGGCGGGATCGCCGGTCGGACGGTCGTCGATGATCACGATCTTGCTGTCGACGATGTCGAGTCGCCGCCAGAGCACGAGCTCCGCGAGCAGGGCGGCGGACAGGCCGAGACCGAGTGTCGCCGGGGAGAGCAGACACTTGCCGCGAACCGTGTCATGCGCGGTGAGAAATAGGTCGTCGGCGAGAGGCAGCTGCGGCGGTGACGCCACGGCGGGCCTCCTCTCCAAGGGGAAGGGACCCCGAAACTGATTACACAGGGTCACTCGAATGGGGTACAGCCGAGCGTTACTGTCAGCGTTCCCCCGCACGACCCCGCGTAGCATGCCAGGGTCGCGGGGTCGGCGCAATGTCCTGTCCGGACAAACCTCGGGTCCACCTAGGATGCATCCTGCATATGCGTGTTACCAGCATGTTTCGTGGCTCGGCCGGGACGACATCGAACAATGTCAACCGATTGGCGTACCTTCGTCCGAGGTTTTCTGGCAAATCCCGAACACGCCGATTCGGTGTTCGGCTCATGACGGACTGTCGCGAGATGTCTCAACTTCTACGCCGAGTGACGCTCGGCGGCATCGGCCGAGGTCGGCGCCGCACTGCGGTCGCACGCTGAACAGCGGCACGGTGCTAGGTCGCCCGCGTTTAGTTGACGACGCAAATTTCCCGAAGTAGAGTGGGCTTCAGTTAGTTGAAGCGTCAACGGAGGTCGACGTGAGCCGCATGCCCGCCCTGTTCCTCAGCCACGGCGCCCCGCCGCTGGTCGACGACGAGCGCTGGGTCGGTCAGCTGAAAGAACTGACCGCCACGCTGCCCAGACCCAAGGCGATCCTGATGGCGTCGGCCCACTGGGAGTCGGCGCCGCTCATGCTCGGGGCGACCGAGACCGTCCCGCTGGTCTACGACTTCGGCGGTTTCGAGCAGCGCTACTACCAGACGCAGTACCGGGCGCCCGGTGCACCCGAACTGGCCGCCAAGATCGAAAAACTGATGCCGGACGACGAGCACGTCACGCGAACCGGGCGCGGCCTCGACCACGGGGCGTACGTGCCGCTCACCGTGATGTATCCGGACGCCGACATCCCCGTACTCCAAATGTCCCTGCCCACCCTGGAGCCGGACCGGCTCCTTCAGATCGGGCGGCGCCTGGCGCCGCTGCGCGACGAGGGCGTGCTGATCGTCGGATCGGGGTTCACCACGCACGGACTGCCGTTCCTGCGTGACTTTCGCACCGACGCCCCGGCGCCCGGCTGGTCGCGCGAGTTCGACGCGTGGGCGCAGGAGACCCTCGCGCGGGGCGCGGTCGACGAACTGGCCGACTTCCGCGAGCGCGCGCCCGGCATGCCGTACGCGCACCCGACCATCGAGCACTTCTCGCCGATGTTCCTCGCCCTGGGCGCGGCCGAGGACCCCGAGCGCGCACCCGAGCAGCCGATCGACGGCTTCTGGCTCGGCCTCGCGAAACGGTCGTTCGTCGTCGCCTAGAAAGACCTACCAGGGACTTCCCAGCGGCAGCGGAGACAATCGTCGAAACAACCGCCACCGGGAGGTCCCCTTCACATGGAGGTCACCGCGCTCGGCTGGACGCTGACCATCGCGGTCATCGTCGCCCTGCTCGCCCTCGATCTGACGCTGGGCGTGCTGCGCCCGCACGCCGTCGGCTTCCGCGAGGCAGCCATCTGGTCGGTCTTCTACATCGGCGTCGCCGTCGCGTTCGGCTTCGTGCTGGCCCACGTCTCGGGCTGGGAGATCGGCACCCAATACTTCGCGGGTTATCTGGTCGAGAAGAGTCTCTCGGTCGACAACCTGTTCGTCTTCGTGATCATCATGGGCACCTTCGCGGTGCCGGCGAAATACCAGCAGGAGGTCCTGACCTTCGGCATCGTCATCGCGCTGCTGCTGCGGGTGGTCTTCATCGCGCTCGGCGCCACCCTGCTGTCGCTGTTCTCGTTCATGTTCCTGATCTTCGGCCTGATCCTGCTCTGGACCGCCGTGCAGCTGTTCCGGCACCGCTCCGAGGAGCGCAAGGTCGACGAGAACGTGCTCGTGCGAGCGGCCAAGCGCCTGCTGCCGGTGACCGACGACTACGTCGGCGGCCGGATGATCGCCCGGGTCGACGGCCGCCGCGTGGTCACTCCCCTGCTGATCGCCCTGATCGCGATCGGCAGCACCGACCTGCTGTTCGCGCTCGACTCGATCCCGGCCGTCTTCGGCGTGACCGACGAGGCGTACCTGGTGTTCGTGGCCAACGCGTTCGCGCTGCTCGGCCTGCGGGCGCTGTTCTTCCTCGTGAAGGGGCTGCTCGACCGCCTGGTCTACCTGTCGGCCGGCCTGTCGGTGATCCTTGCCTTCATCGGCGCGAAGCTGATCCTGCACTGGGCACACACCGACCTCAACCACTCCGTGCCGGAGATCAGCACCGCGCTCTCGCTCGTCGTCATCGTGGTCGTCCTGGCGATCACCACGGCGGCCAGCCTGCTCCAGGCACGAAAAGACCCGGACAGAGAACCTGCCCGGGTCGTGGATGGAGAGCGTCAGCCGAGGTAGCCACCCAGGCCGGCGGTCTGCCGCGCGGCCGTCTGCTGCCGCACCACGTCGTGGCGGTACAGGATCGCGCGGATCTGCTCGGTCTCTTCAGGGGTGTGCCGGCTGATCAACTCGTCGAGCTCCGCCCGTTCCGCGGTGGTGCGGAATCCGGCAAGCTCGTCGGCGAGCCGGCGGTGCGCGACGCGCTCGATGCGTCGGTTGGCCAGCGCCTTGCGGGCGTCGCGGAGCTTGATCGTGAACTGCATGGTGTCCCTGTCTCCCGGAACTCTTAGTAACTGTTTTTCCTCTCTCTACAACCATGCCGGGCATCTCTTTCATCCCCAAATCACGCAGGTAAAACGTTCGGTACGAAAGTGATCGCCGCCACCCGCGGGCTGTTGTCGGCGTCACTCTCCGTCGTCGACGTCCAGGTCAGACGGTCGAGGTGACCTCGGACACCGCGGAGACCGGCTCGGCGGCCTGCAGGCGGGACGAGAGCTGGGTGCGGGAGCGTACGCCGAGCTTGCGGTAGACCCGGGTCAGCGTCGCCTCGACCGTCTTGACGCTGAGGTAGAGGCGGCTCGCGATCTCGCGGTTGCTGGCCCCGTCGCGCACCAGGCCGGCGATCTTCAGCTCGGTCGTGGTGAGACCGAGATCCAGCGGCGGGGTGCCGGGGGCCGAGCTTCCGCCTTCGGTGCGGGCCAGGGCTCTCTCGGTCTGCTCGGCCCACGGCTTGGCGTCGGCGGCCAGGAAGATCGCCAGGGCGGCGGTGATCGCCATGCGGGCGGCGGCGTACCGGCGGCGGCGGCGCTCGGCTCCACCCTGGATCAGCAGGGCGTGCGCCTGCTCGATCGGCTGGTGCAGCTGCTCGAAGTGGCGGGCCGCGGCGGCCGACAGCACGACCGCCGAGTCGGCCTGGCCGCTCTCCGAGAGCACCACCGCGGTCGCCCGGTCGAGATAGCCGGTGACGCCCGGGGTCGTGCCCAGCCGGTGGGCGGCCGCGCGGGCTTCGGCCAGCACCGACGCGGCCTCGGCGTGCTCACCGAGCGAGGCCAGGCCGCCGGCCAGGTCACCCTGCCAGCGCACGATCATCGGGTCGGCCCCGCCCAGCTCGGCCTCGAGGTCGCGCAGCCGGCGCAGCGCCGCCACCCCGGCCCGGGTCTCCCCGGCCCTGAGTTCGGCCTGGCCCAGCGCGTGCAGGTTGCGGCGCAGATAGAGGCTGTCGCCCTCCTGTTCGGACGCGCGTACGCCCCGGCGGGCGAACCCGGCCGCCGCGCCCAGGCTGCCGCCGGCCAGCTCGGCGACCGCGGCCGTGTACCAGGTCGGGCCTGGGCTCAGGCCGACTTCCTGGGCGGCCGTGACCGCGCGATGGGCGTACTGAAGAGCGTCCCGGCATCGGCCGGCCCGGGTGGCCACCTCGGACAGACTGCGCAGCACCTCGACGCGGGCCTCGCCGATCCGGTCGTGCTCGGTCAGCGGCAGCAGTTTGAGCAGCTCGGCACGGGCCTCGTCGAGCCGGTCGTCGACCATCGCGAACCGGGCCGCCAGATAGTGCGGGCCGTAGTGCAGCCAGTCGGGGGCCGGGGTCGCGGGCAGGACGAGCGCCTGGGCCAGTGTGTCCGACCAGCGGGGTTCGCCGGTCACCCGCTGGTACTGGGCCAACGCGCCGAGCGCCATCGCCTCGATCGTCGGGTCGCCGGCCCGCCGCGCGGCGTCGATCGTGCGGCCCGCCTCGGCCGCCCACTTGTCCGGGTCGCCGGCGATCATCGCGGCCCAGGTCAGGCGCAGGCGTACGGGGGCGAGCAGGGCCGGGTCGTCGCCCGCCTCACCCAGCGCGGCCGCGAACGTCTCCCCCATGTCGGAGAGCGCCTGCCCGGACAGGTCGAGCAGCACCAGCCGGGCCCGCAGCCGGTGCCCGGCCGGGGCGTCGGCGGCGAGTACGGCCTCGGCGGCCCGGCCGGCCAGCGCGAACGCGCCGCCGGTCAGGCCGGTACGTGCCGCGGTGGCCAGCCAGTCGAGCCGCTCCTCGGCCAGCTCGTGCGGGCAGCGGTCGGCGGCCAGCAGGTAGAGCTCGGCGGCGGTGCGACCGGCGCCCCGCTCGGCGCAGTACTCGGCTGCCCGGGCCAGCTCCCGGGCGACCGCCGCGTCGGGCCGGCCGGTCTGCAGCGCCTTGTGGCGCAGTGCCTCGATCGGGTCGACCGCGCCGGCGGCCAGCGCGGCGTGGACCCGGGAGCGGTCGGCCGCCGCGGTCTCCTCGCGCAGCAGCTGGCCGATCGCCGGCGGGGTGAAGCGGATCGCGTCGCCGTCGAGCTCGACCATGCCCGCGGCGGCGGCCAGGCGCAGGTCGCGCATGGCGTCCTCGCGGCCGGCCCGGATCAGCACGGTGGCGGTCGGCTCGGTGGCCAGGGCGGCGACCAGGATGGTCTCGGTCACCTCCTCCGGCAGGGCGCGGAGACGGTCACGGAGCAGCTCGCGGGCCGCCTCGGGCAGCGGCGGAGGGGCCGGGCGCCAGGCCGGGCCGGGTGAGACGGCGCCGCCCAGGGCCAGGGCCAGGAACGGGTTGCCGCCGCTCGCCTCGTGCATCCGGCTCGCCGTACGGCAGGGCAGGCCACGGGCCTCGAGCAGGGCGGTCAGGTCGTCGGGTTCGAGCGGCGGGACGGCCAGCTCGACGACCGGGGCCGGGCACAGGCGTACGGCCCGGCGCTGGCCGGCCGGGTCGGGACGGCGCTGGGCGGCCACGACGCGCACGCGCGGGCCGGGCCGGCGGCGCATGGCGAAGCCGATCAGCTCGGCCGACTCGGGGTCGAGCCACTGCACGTCGTCGAGTACGAGCAGGACCGGGGCCAAGCGAGCGCAGTTCGCCAGCAGCAGTGGCAGCACCAGCCGGCGGGCGAGCGCCGGGGTGCCGGCCCGGGGCGGGAGGCCCTGGCGCAGTGCGGCCAGCGCGGTGCGCTGGGCGGGCGGCAGGGCGGAGGCGTGGCCGGGCGGCAGCTGGCCGACCAGGTCGGCGATGCCCGCATAGGGCAGCGCGCGCTCGGTCGGCACCGGCCGCAGGCGCAGCACCAGCTCGCCGCGCACCCCGGCCGCCGCCGCCACCGCGTCGAGCAGTGCGGTCTTGCCGATGCCGGCCGGCCCGTGCAGTGCGACGCCGCCCCCGGCGTACAGACGATTCTCGATCGTCGCGAAGAGAGCGGCGCGGCCCCAGAGTGCGGTCGCGTCGGACTGCACCCGAGTCACCCCCTAGGTCCGAGCTCCGCTCAGCCTAAGAACCTGAAGGGGTATTCATCAATGGGTTCACATATGACAAGCTATCGATCTTGTCATATGCCCGCTCACTTCTGCGTGGTGACCGAGGTCGCCGTCACCGTACCGTCGGAGCCGGTCGAGCCCTGCACGGTGACCTTCTGACCAGCCTTGACGCTCTTGAGCGTGCTCTTGCTGGCGGCCGAGACGGTGGTCTTGCCGTTGGTACTCACGGTGACCAGGTTTCCGTCCGATGTCTGAACGTAAATTGTTGAACCATCGACCAGCTTCACCGTGCCGGTGGTGCCCGAAGAGGCAGCGGTGCCGCTGCCACCCTGCGCAGTGGCGCCACCCTGCGCAGTGGCGCCGCCGCCGAAGCTCCCACCGCCGTACGCTCCGGCGCCGCCGCGGCCCGTGCCGCCGGTGCCGTAGCGACCCGCGCCGCCCCCGGCGGCGGCGTTGAAGCCGGCGCCCGGGAACCCGGTGCCCGTGCCGGCCGTGCCCCAGTGCTTCTGCACCTGGAGGCCGCCGACGAACCCGCCGCCGAGCAGCACCAGACCGGCCAGCACCACGGTGCCGCGGTTCCACCAGCGCTTCGGGGCGGCGTGGGCGAGCTCCTCGGCCAGGCCGTCCCGGCCCTCGTCCTCCGGCTCGGCGTCCGGGAGCTGACCGGCCGGCAGCGCCGACAGGATGGCGGTGTCGTCGTTCATGGGAGTCACAACGGTCCTCACTCGTAGCGCAGCGCGTCGATCGGACGCAGGCGGGCGGCGCGGCCGGCGGGCAGTCCGCCGAAGAACAGGCCGATGGCGATGGACACGCCCAGGGCGAGCCCGATGGAGCTCGGCACGATGACCGGCTTCACCCCGACGATCTCGAAGCTGCTGCCGATCAGCGCGGCCGCGACGCCCAGGGCGCCGCCGATGACGCTGAGCAGGGTCGCCTCGATGAGGAACTGGGTGAGGATCACCCGGCGCGGGGCGCCCAGCGCCTTGCGGATGCCGATCTCGCGGGTCCGCTCGGTCACCGTGACCAGCATGATGTTGGTGATGCCGATGCCGCCGACGAGCAGGCTGATCGCGGCCACCGCGCCGAGCAGCGTGGTGAACGTGTTCGCGGTGTCGGTCTGGGTCTGCAGCAACTGCGAGGCGTTCTGGATGCGGTAGGGCGTGCTCGACGAGGACGACGACGTGGCCGAGACGTTCATCCGCTGGTTGAGGATGGTCGCGACCTCGGACTGCACGGCGTCGACCTTGTCCGGGGTCTTCGCCTCGATCAGGATCGAGTTGAGCGCGCCGTAGCCGGTGAGCACCTGCCGCACCGCGGTGAGCGGGGCGATGGCGGTGTCGTTGGCGTCCTGGAAACCGGTCGAGCTCTTCTCGGCGAGCACGCCGACCACGGTGAACAGCGAGCCGCCGACGGTGACCTGTTTGTTGATCGGGTCGACCCCGGGGAAGAGGTCCGTGGCAACGGTCTGGCCGATCACGACCACCCGGCGCCCCTGGTTGAGGTCGTCGGCGGTGAACGCCGAGCCCTGCCCGACCGGGGTGTTGGAGGCGGCGAACCACTGCGGCGTGGTGCCGACGAACTGGTTGACCGACTCGTCGTTGCCGCCGTACGTGACCGTGGTCGAGGTGCTGACCACCGGCGACACCGACCCGACGTCGGGGGCCAGGGTCGGGTCGACCAGCGCGTCGGCGATGTCGGTGGTCAGCGACGTGTCGGTCGAGCCGCCGCGGCCGGCGCTCATCACGGTGATCGTGTTGGTGCCCAGGGCCTGGATGCGGTCGCTGATCGCCTTGGCCGAGCCGTTGCCGACCGCCACCAGCAGGATCACCGCCGCCACGCCGATCAGGATGCCGAGCATGGTCAGCGCCGAGCGCAGCTTGTTGGCCGACAGCCCGCGCAGCGCGAACCGGATGACCTCGTAGAGGCTCATGCGCGTCCCCCCGCCCACACGGCCGAACTGTGGTGACGGCCCGTGGCGAGGCCGACCGGTGGCTGGTTGATCGGCGACTGCCGCACGTCCTCGACGATCCGGCCGTCGACCAGCCGGACCAGCCGCTTGGTCCGATCGCCGACCTCGGGCTCGTGGGTGATCAGCACGATCGTCCGGCCGGACGCGCTGAGCTGGTCGAAGACGTCGAGCACGTCGTGCGTCGAGTGGCTGTCGAGGTTGCCCGTCGGCTCGTCGGCGAGCAGCAGGGCCGGCTCGGTGACCAGGGCCCGGGCCACCGCGACACGCTGCTGCTGGCCGCCGGAGAGCTGGTTGGGCTCGTGCCGGGCCCGATCGGCGAGCCCGACCACTTCGAGGGAGGCCATGGCCCGCCGCCGGCGTTCCTTCGGCTTGACTCCCGCGTACGCCAGGGGAAGCTCGACATTCGCAACGGCGGACGTGCGCGGGATCAGGTTGAACGCCTGGAAGATGAAGCCGATCAACCGGTTCCGGGCCAGCGCCAGCTGCCGGTCACCGAGCTTGCTCACGTCCACGCCGTCGAGGTGATAGGAGCCCGAGGTGGGGATGTCGAGCGCACCGAGGATGTTCATCAGGGTCGACTTGCCGGAGCCCGAGGAACCCATGATCGCCACGTAGTCGCCGCGTTCGACGGTCAGCGAGAGGCCGGCCAGCGCGTGCACGGTCGCCTCGCCCATGCCGTAGGTCTTGCGCAGGTCGCGGACGTCGAGAACCGGGCGGCTCATCGCCCGGCTCCGGTCCGGCCGGCGCCGCTCGTACCGGCGAGGCCGGCCGCACCGCCCCGGGTCGTACCGCCCAACCCGCCGGCGCCGCCGAAACCACCGGCCCCGCCGAAACCACCCGTGCCGGTACCGGTGCCGGTCGAGGCCGTGTTGATCAACAGCTGCGCGCCCTCCGGCACGCCCGAGGTGATCTGCGTTTCGGTGTCGCCGACCAGGCCCACCTCGACCGGGGTCAGCTGCTGCTGTCCGTTGCTGACCACGGTCACGGTGTGCCGGTTGCCGACCGACGTGATCGCGGCCGAGCTGACCATGAGTGCGTTGTCGACCGTACCGGTGGTGACCGAGACCGAGACGGTCTGGCCGACCTTGGCCCCGGTCGGGATCTTGTCGAGGCTCAGCGTGACGCCGTAGGTGACGACGTTGTTGGAGGTCGTCGCGGACGGGTCGATGGCGCTGACCTTGGCCGGCTCGGTGGTGTTGCTGAGCGCGTTCCAGGTGACCGCGGCCGTCTGCTTCTCCTTGAGCTTGGTCGCGTCGGCCTCGGCGAAAGCGGCGGTGACCTCCAGCTTGGTGAGGTCGTCGATCTCGATGAAGCCGGAGCTCGAGCTGGAGCTGCTGCTGGAGCTCGAGCTGGAGCCGCCCGATCCGGTGCCGGTGCCGGTGTCGCTGCCGGTGCTCCCGGTGCCGGTGCCCGACCGGGACGAGGAGGAAGAGGAGGAGGACGACGACGAGCCGGTGCCGGACGACGAGCTGCCGATCGTGCCGTTGACCGCGGTGATCGTGCCGGCCATCGGCGCTTTCAGCGTGCAGCCGGTCACCGCGGCCTGCGCCTGGTCGACCTCGAGCTGGGCCTGCTCGACCGCGTTCTCGGCGGTCGAGGTGTCGGAGCCGGCGGCCTGGGCCCGGCTCAGCGATTCGTTCGCGGCGTCGAGGTCGGCCTGGGCGGCGTCGAGACTGCGCTGCGAGGCGGCCGGGTCGACCTTGGCCAGCACCTGGCCCTTCTTGACCACCTGGCCGACGTGCGCGTCGATCTCGGTGACCGTGCCGCCGGTGACGAAGCTGGCGGACGCCGTGTTGGCGCTCGCCACGCTGCCGTCCGCGGTCACGGTCTTGGTGACCGTACCCGTGCGGACCGGCACCGTCCGGGCCGAGGCATTGGCGGCCTGGGTGGTGTCCGGGCCGGAGAGAGTCTCGTACGCCCAGATTCCCCCGGCGACGAGCGCGACGACGAGGACGGCGTTGACCGCCGTCGAGGGACGTCGCAGATTTAGACGCGCTGGCATGCCGACACTGTGGTCGTCAGGCCTTGGAGGATCTTCGGCGCAACCTCGGAGCCAGCTCGGAACCTCACGGCGCGTCACCGCTGGTCGGGAGAAGTACCCGGAAGATCGCACCGCCGCCCCGCGGTTCGTCGAGCTCCACCCACCCTCCGTGACCATGGACGATGGCCGCGACGATCGAGAGCCCGAGCCCGGAACCGCCGCCCTTGCCCCGCGTGCGGCTCGAATCGGCCCGGTAGAGCCGCTCGAAGACCCGCGGGGCGTGTGCGTGCGGCACGCCCGGCCCGTCGTCGGTCACCTCGAAGACGGCCAGCGCTCCCCCACGGCCGGCTTCGACCGGCGCACCGGAGTGGAAAGTGGACGCCTTGGGCGGGCGTACGGGCAGCCGGCCGACCCGGACCGTGACCCGGGCCTGCGGCGGGGTGTGCTGCAGCGCGTTGGCGACCAGGTTGGTCGCGACCTGGCGCAGGCCGTGTTCGTCGCCGAGCACGGTCGCGGGCTCGAAGGTGTCGGTGTCGTCGCTCAGCCCGGCCAGCTTGACCGGGCGGTCGGGCATCCGGGCGTGTGCGTCGCGGATGGTGTCGGCGGCGATCTCGAGCAGGTCGACGCGGCGCAGCGCGGGCGGGCGCTGCCGGTCGAGCCGGGCCAGCATCAGCAGGTCCTCGACCAGCACGCCCATGCGGCCGGCCTCGCTCTCGATGCGGCTCATCGCCTCGTCGAGCGCCGGGCCGGGCGGGACGCCGCCGCGACGGTACAGCTCGGCGAACCCGCGGATCGAGGTGAGCGGCGTGCGCAGCTCGTGCGAGGCGTCGGCCACGAACTGGCGCAGGCGCTGCTCGGACGCCGTACGGGCGTCGACCTCGCCCTCGATGCGGGTGAGCATCGAGTTGAGCGCGAGCCCGAGGCGGCCCGGCTCGGTGTGCGGGTCGCTGTCGGCGACCCGCTCGGAGAGGTTGCCGGCCGAGATCTCGGTGGCCAGCGTCTCCATGTCGGTCAGCGGGCGCAGGCCCAGCCGCACCACGAAGGCGGCCCCGGCGCCGAGCAGGGCCAGCATGAACACGGTGACCGCGAGGTCGATCAGGATGAGCCGGTCGGTGGTCTCCTGGATCTCGGTCAGCGAGATGCCGATGACCGTGATGTCGCCGGTGTCGACGTTCCGCACCGAGATCATGCGCCAGGGCGCGCTGCCGTCGCGGGCCTCGACGGTGTAGGGATGGCCGGCAGCAGCGCGGCCGGTAGCGGTCGTGAACGGCTCCGGTGACGGGCGGGACGCGTCGGCGGTCGAGCTGCGGGTGGGGTTGATCGTGCCGTCCGGGCCGTAGAGGTAGACGACCTGGTCGGGGCCGAGGCCGCGCCAGACCCGGGCCCGCGGCGGGATGGCCTGGTCGCCGTTGCGGAACGGGGCGGACGAGAACGGCCGGGTCATGCCCTGGAGCTGGTCGTCGATGCGATCGCGCAGGTAGCTGCGGATCAGCAGCACACCGGCGACGTTGGCGATGATCAGCGCGACCGCCGCGAGCGCGCCGACCACCAGGGCGAGCCGGGACCGCAGGGTCCAGTGGCTCCACCGGCGGGGGCGCGCCCGTCTTACCAGGTCGCGCACCGGGTCACTTCTGGGGTCACATCTGGGGTCACTCTTCGCCGCCGCGGGGCAGCCGCAGGGCGTAACCGACACCGCGGACCGTGTGGATCAGCGGCGGCTCGGTCTTGTCGATCTTGCGGCGCAGGTAGTAGACGTACGACTCCACGATGCGGCCGTCGCCGCCGAAGTCGTACTTCCAGACCCGGTCCAGGATCTGTGCCTTGCTGACCACCCGGCCAGCGTTGATCAAAAGGTACTTGAGCAGGTTGAACTCGGTCGGCGACAGGTCGACCAGCCGGCCCGCCCGGCGGACCTCGTGGGCGTCCTCGTCGAGCTCGAGGTCGGCGTAGCGCAGCGTGCCGGAGTCGGCCGGGGCGTCCAGCTCGGGCTGGGTGCGCCGCAGGATCGCCCGGATGCGCAGCACGACCTCTTCGAGGCTGAACGGCTTGGTGACGTAGTCGTCGGCGCCGGCCGAGAGACCGGAGATGCGATCCTCGACCGCGTCACGCGCGGTGAGGAAGAGCACCGGCACCTGACGGCCGGTCGAGCGCAGCCGGCGGGCGACGGCCAGGCCGTCGAGGTCGGGCAGCATGACGTCGAGGACGACGAGGTCGGGGTCGAACTCCTCGACCGCGACCAGGGCGCCGTGACCGGAGTCGGCGACGCGCACCTCGAACTCGACGAGACGCAGGGTGGCGCTGAGCAGGGCCGAGATGTTCGGCTCGTCGTCAACGACCAGGACCCGGGCGGCCCGCGCCGGCGGCTCGCTCAGGGTGAGGGAGGAACGGGAATCGGTGAGCACCCGAAAGGGATATCAATGCCACCTAGGAATTTCCTATGAAAATGGCCGGAGTCCGCTGAGCCCTCTTGCGCGACCAGCGCAAGAGCGGCTAAAAGTCCCTCCCGATCACCACGAACGTACGACCTGGTCACCCTCCGCAAGTCCAGTGATGATCTCGGTGTACTGGTCGCCGCGCAGGCCGACGCCGACCTTGACCTGGACGCCGTTCTTCAGGACCGTGCCGCTCGTGCCGGCCACGTCGTGCACCGCGGTGCTCGGCACCCGCAGCACGTCGGACTTGCTTCCGGTGGTCACGGCGACCGTGGCACTCTGCCCGACCAGCAGGTTCTGCGGCTGGCCGGTCGCGTCGAAGGCCAGTTGTGCGCCGTACCGGACCATCGTGCCGTCGCTGGTGCCGGTCGGATCGACCTCGGCCACCGTCGCCTTGAAGGTCTTGCCGTCCTGATCGGCCAGCGTGACCGAGGCGGCCTGGCCGACCTTGAGGTTGTCGGCGTCGGCCTCCGGGAACTGGGCGTTGATCTGCATGTTCGAGGTGCCGGCCAGGGTGATGAAGGTCGAGCCGGAGTTGACCTGGCTGCCGACCTTGCCGCTGACCGTGAGGATGCGCCCGGCGATCGGGGCGGTGATCGTGGCGCCCTCGAGGGCGTCCTCGGCGTTCTCCAGGGTGGTGTTGGCCGAGACGACCCGCTGCTGGGCGCTGAGCACGGCGTCCGATCCGCCGCCCTGCCCTTCGCCGCCGCCGGTGGCTCCCGCGGTGCTGCTGCCGCTGCCGGTACCCCCGCAGGTGCTGCCCGAGCCGCCGGTGCTGCCACCCCGGGTGCCGCCGGAGCCAGTTCCAGCGCCGGTGCCCGTGCCGGTTCCGGTGCCGTGCGACGTGCCGGTGGTCGGCGAGGCGGTGTGCGTCGGCGTGGCCGTCGTGGTCGGGCTCGTCGTCGGCCGGCTGGTCGCCGACGAGCTGGGCGACGGGGTCGAGCTGGTGGGCACCGTGTAGGCGGCCGCCGCCACACAACCGGTGGTCGTACCCGACTTGGCGGCCTCGGTCTGTTTGGCCGAACTGTCGCGGGCCGCGGTGAGCTGCGCGTTGGCCTGGTCGAGCGCGTCCTGCGCATCGCTCACCGCCTGCTGGGCGTCGGTGTCGTCGACCTTGGCCAGGGACTGCCCGGCCTGCACCTGGCTGCCAGCCCGCACCGAGACGCTGTCGACCGTGCCGTCGACCGTGAAGGAAAGGCTGCGCGTCTGGGCCGGCTCGACCGTGCCCGAGGTGCCCACGTCGGTGCTGACCGCGCCCCGGTCCACCGCGACCGTGGCGGCCGCCTTCGGCTTCTCGGACGCGCCGGCGGTCAGCGCGTGCACCACGCCGTACGCGATCAGCGCGAGCACGACGACCGCGACGGCGACCCAGATCCAGCGCCGACGACCGGCCAGAACTTCACCCATGGTGACGAAGTGTCGCGGGCCGATCTAGCCGTCCGCTCGGTCCTACCTCGGAGTTCCCTCGGAGCCAGGTTCCTAGCGAACTCCGAGGCTCGTCCGACATTGCGTGCAGATAGGCGGGCTTGAGTGACGCGACATGTTTCGGGCGACTCGAGAAGGGCAGCGATCGTGCGCATTAGGAGTTCCCAGGGAGCCCGGCGGGCGGCGGCACTGCTCGTGGCGTCCGCGGCCGTGATGCTGGCGGCCGCCTGCGGCGGATCTTCCAAGGCCGACACCTCGGGTGGCGGCTCCGGCGGTGGCAACGGTCAGGGCGGTACGAATCAGGCGCTGACCGCCTATGTGGACTGCATGAAGCAGAACGGCGTGACGATCACCCTGCCGTCGTTCGCTCCACGGACCGGCGCCTCACGCGGTCCCGGCGGCTACACCCGCCCCTCGGGCGAGCCTGGCCCGCGTCCGTCGGGCAGCGTCGGCGGCGGCCGTGGCGGCTTCCCGGGTGGTGGCGGCGGGTCCTTCCAGAAGCCGGCCGGCGTCGACGACGCGACCTGGCAGAAGGCCCAGCAGGCGTGCGCCTCGTCGCTGCCCAGCCGCGGCACCGGCGGGTTCGGCGGCAACGGTGCCCAGAACTCGGCCTACCGCAACTGCCTGCAGCAGCACGGCGTCACGATGAACGGCGGCCGCCCGGCCAGCACCGACCCGAAGACGCAGCAGGCGCTGAAGACCTGCTCGGTGCTCCGGGAGAGCGCGGCGCCGACGCCGTCCTCCTGACCGCTCCGCGGTTCTCCGTGCCGGCGTCGCGCCACCCTCCGAGCATCCGCGGCGCCGGCACGGCTCTTTCTCCGCCCGGGCGTCCCGCCTCCGCAGCCGCGCCCCGCGGCCGGGCCTCGCGCCCCGCGGCCGGGCCTCGCGCCCCGCGGCGCCGGACGATGCCGGCCCTGACGCCGCCGCCGGTGCCCAGGCCGGTCAGACCGGCGTCCGGTCGGCGTCGATGCGGGCCCAGCGCTGGGCCACGTCGCGGCGCCGGCAGGCCACCAGGTGGCTGGCCAGGATCGCCGGCTGGCCGCCCCGCACGCAGACGTCGGCGCCCGCGGTGAGCACCCCGGCCACGACCTCGGCCGGCGCCTCGCCATCGACCAGCGCGACCACCCGGGTGCGGGCCGGCAGCACGGCCCGGGCGAGGCCGACCTCACGCACGCTCGTGCCGGCCAGCAGCACGATCTCGCCCGGCAGCACGTCGTCGACACCGGCCGGGTAGCGCAGCGACCAGCCACCGGGCAGATGCTGGGCCAGCCCGGCGACCCGGCCCGGCCGGCCGACGACGGCCACCACCGGGTGCGGGCCGCGGGGCTGCGCGGGGACGGTCGACGGGTTGACCGGCAGGCCGGTCGCGGTGATCGAGAAGTCGCGGGGTGCGGTGGTCTGGTTCAGCTGCACGAGCATGGCGGGCTCCTGGTGGCGTTGCGTCCGGGGTACCCCTTCACGTAACGCCCGCAGCCTTGGTCGCCCGTGTGCGAAGCCTGTGCGTTCCTTGTATGTCCAGGGTCCGACCTACCGATCACGAGGGTTACGGCGTGATCGGCAGGACAGACCCTAAACGCTGGTCACGGACGTGACGTGGAACAGCCGCGGATCGGCCGACTCGGCGATCGTCATGATCGTGGCCAGGTGCTCGCGGACCTTGGGGTGCAGCTCGGCCTGGTCGAAGTCCTCGGTGCTGCGCCACTGCATGTAGTTGACGACCCGCGTGCGGTCGAGGCTGGCGTGCACGCTGGCCGAGATGAATCCGTCGACCAGCGCGACGGTGTCGGCGATCGACTCCTCGAGCGCCGCGACCAGCTCACCCTGCCGCGCGTCGGCACAGGTGAATGTGTTGATCAAGGTGAGCATCTGATCGCCTGGGGCGATGATTGCCTGCTTCTCATCCGACATGCGCCCACCGTAGTGGGCTCAGGCCGACTCCCGCCTTACCACCCCGACCAGGTCAGCCGCCTGGAAGACCGGGCCGGGCTCGCCCTTCATCGCGGCGAGCACGGTCTCGACCAGGTGGGCGGCGACGGCGGACTGGTCGGTGGTCACCGTGGTCAGCGGGGGCGCGGCCAGCCGCGCCGGCGGAATGTCGTCGACCCCGACCACGGCGAGGTCGGCGGGAACGGTCAGGCCCAGCAGACGTACGCCGGCGAGAACGGCCAGCCCGACCTCGTCGTTGTAGGCGCACACGCCCGTGACACCGCTCGCGCGCCAACGGCGTACGGAATCCGCCGCCGCCTCCGCGCTCAGCGCAACCGTCTCGACCAGCGGCTCCGGGAGGCCGCCGGCCAGGCAGGCCGACCGCACGCCGGCGAGGCGCGGCTCGGCGAAGAACTGCAGCCGCTCGTCGTCGGGGCAGGCGTAGCCGAGCCGGATGTGGCCGGCGGCCGTGAGGTGCTCGACCTGACGCCGACCGACCAGCTGTTGCGGCACTTCCAGCTCGCGGCCGTGCTGGGGCTCGCGGCCGAACAGGGCCACCACCAGGGCGACCCCGGCCGCCCGCATCGCGGCCATCTCGTCGGGCGAGAGGTCGGCGTACGCGATCACCGCGGCCGGCGTGATCGCCTTCCAGATGTCGCTGATCGGCCGGTCCTCCCGGTTGCCCGGGTGCACCACGAAGGTCAAACCGATGCGGGCCAGTCCGGTCGAAAGGTTGGCCAGCATCGCGCCGACCTCGGGACCGATCGGCCAGTCCGGCAGCAGGCAGAGCACGACGTCGGAACGCCCGGTGCGCAGCGTGCGCGCGGCGGCCGAGGGCGCGTAACCGAGCGTGGCCGCGGCGTCGAGCACGCGTCCGCGAGTGTCGGCCGAGATCGTCTGCCGCGGGGTGTCGTTGAGGACGTAGCTGACCGTCGCCCGGGACACCCCGGCCAGTCGCGCGACGTCGGCGCTGGTCACTCGGCGGGTGCCTGGTACGGGCATGGTGACATCGTAACTTACACGTGTAACCATGGGCCCATGACGTCCGACGACCTCATCGCCCTCATCAAGTCGCTCGACCTTCCCACCAAGGTGCGCCTGCTCACCGGCGCGTCGGCGTTCACCCTCCATCCCCAGGCGTCGATCGGCCTCGGCGAGCTGCGCTTCTCCGACGGCCCGACCGGCGTGCGCGGCCTCAAGTTCAGCGGCGGCCGGGTCGTCGCCCTCTTCCCCAACGCGACGCTGCTCTCCTCGGCGTGGGACGAGGACGAGGCGTACGAGTTCGGCCGCCTCCTCGCCGAGGAGGCCATGGCCCAGGAGATCCACGTCGTGCTCGGGCCGACGATCAACCTGCACCGCACGCCGCTGGGCGGCCGGTTGTTCGAGGCCTACTCCGAGGATCCGCTGCTCACCGGCAAGATCGCGGCGGCCTATGTGCGGGGCATCCAGGACAACGGCGTGGCCGCCTGCCTCAAGCACCTGGTCGCCAACGAGTCCGAGACCGACCGCAACACGGTCGACAGCGTCGTCGACGAGGCCACGTTGCGGGAGGTCTATTTGCTGCCGTTCGAAATCGCCGTCGAATCCTCCGACCCCTGGACGATCATGGCGGCCTACAACGACGTCAACGGCCTGCCGTCGACCGAGCAGACCCACGTGATGAACGACGTGGTGAAAGGTCTTTGGGGTTATCGCGGCCTGATCATGTCGGACTGGTTCGCCACCAAGACGGCCGGCCCGGCCGCGAACGGCGGCCTCGATCTGGTCATGCCCGGTCCCGACGGCCCGTGGGGTGACGCGCTGGTCGCGGCGGTGCGCTCGGGCGAGGTCGACGAGGCGGTGATCGACGATCACCTCGGGCGCCTGCTGCTGCTGGCGCAGCGCACCGGCGCCCTCGGCACCCACCGGGACTTCCCCCGCGATCTGCCGGAGCCGGCCTCGGCCGTACGCCGGGAGCAACTCACCCGCATCGCGGCGCGCGGAATGACGGTCCTGACCAACAACGACTCGGTGCTGCCCCTGGACCGCTCGGCGACCGTCGCCCTGATCGGCCGGCACGCCGTGGAGACGATCGACATGGGCGGCGGCTCGGCCCAGGTCAACCCGCCCTACCAGGTGAGCGTCGCCGAGGGCCTGACCGCTCGGCTCGGCTCGCGGGTGACCGTGGTCGACGGCGTCGACGTGCGAACCCGGCCCGTACCCGCCCGGGAGGGATTCTTCTCGTCGCTGGAAGCCGTCCTCTACGACGCG
>DASWRZ010000206.1:0-10791 GCA_036402935.1 Actinoplanes sp. | reverse complement strand
ACCGTGGCTTTGCAGCCGATCACGGCGCCCGTCACGGCGGCTTTGCAGCCGATCACGGCGCCCGTCACCGTGGCTTTGCAGCCGATCACGGCGCCCGTCACGGCGGCTTTGCAGCCGATCACGGCGCCCGTCACCGCGGCTTTGCAGCCGATCACGACGCCCGTCACCGCGGCTTTGCAGCCGATCACGACGCCCGTCACCGCGGCTATGCAGCCCATCACGACGCCCGTCACCGTGGCCCTGCGGCCCATCACCACACCGGTCGGCACGGCCGGTCGTCCGTTCGAACCGGCCCGGAGGATCGCCGCCGCCCCGCCGTGCCCGGTCGTCAGTGCTGCCCGGGCTCGCCCCGTCGCCTCGCCGCCGCCGGTTGCCGGGACACCGGTGCAGGTAGCGACCGTCGCGGCAGCCCGGCTGAGCGAGCGGCCGCCGGGAACAGCGCCACCGACCGCCTCGGCCGCCGGCTGGAACCACGACACCACGAGGCTGCCGCGCGCCCATGACGAGAAGGCCACCGCGGAGCACGGCGCGGCACCCGGCACGCTGCGGCCCGCACTCCCGGACGAGCCGAACCCTGACCCGGGTTACCTGACGATTCTGAGCTCCTCGATCACCGCCGGCGCGGATGCCGGACCCGGGAACTGGGCGACGGCCCCCGCAGCGGGGGGTCCCCCTCCGCTCCGGACCGGGACCGTGACCATCGGCTCGACGCATGGTCAGGGGCGCCACCTCAGCCGCACACCGCCACCCGGCTGATCCTTCCTGTCGTGCCCGGCACCCGAGTGTGCCGGCGGGACTCCCTGCCTTTGTCCAGTGCCGGTTCGCACCGTGACGACTCCCGGCGAACCAGGCACAGCGCACGAGCCTAGGAAGGAAACGACCATGATCCGCATCATGCTGGTCGTCGACGCGTGCCTGTTGAGAACCGCCCTCGCGAGGGCGCTGCCACAGGAGGACGACCTCACCGTCGTCGCAGAGAACCCCAGCGTCGACGTGAGCGCGGAGTTAGCCCGCAAGACCGGCGCCGACGTGTTCGTCGTCGACCTGGACACCCCGAACGGCTCGGTGATGGAAGCCATCGACACCCTCACCGAGGAATGCCCGGACGGCGCGGTCCTCGTCCTCACCAAGGTCGCCGTATCGGCGGCCCTCCGGCACGCGCTGGGCTGCCGGGTCCGCGCCTGCCTGAAGAAGGACTGCCACATCAAGGACCTGGTGGACGGTGTGCGCCGGGTCGCCGCCGGAGAACGTTTCATCGAGCCGGCGATTGCCGCGTCGATGGTCAACGGGCCGCCGAACCCGCTGACCTCGCGGGAACAGGATGTGCTGCGGCTGGCCGCCGCGGGCATGGCCGTACGGGAAATCTCGGCGGCACTGTTCCTCACCGCCGGCACCGTACGCACCTACCTGTCGACCATCATGCACAAGCTGGACGCGCGCAGCCGGCTGGACGCCATTCGCATCGCCACGGAGGCGAACTGGCTGTAAACACACCGGTCCCACGGGACAGCGAGCGAAGCGGCCGCCGCATCGAGCCTGCGGCGGCCGCTTCACCGGGGCCCGACGACCCATCCGGCGGCCGCGGTGTCCGCGGGTTGCCTTTGCCGGCCGTCGCCTTCGGCGTCGCGGCGAACCCGACGATCTGGAGGCGCCGAGATCGATGCGCCGCCGGCCGGAGCCGTTCATCGGCCCGTCCGGTCATCGTGATCGCTCAGACGGGAAGCTGGACCGGCGAGCTGGACGGGGAACGTGGTGCCGATGCCCATGCCGGTGATCCACTCGGGGACGGGTTCGTAGCTGTCCCACACCAGCGGGAGGCCGGCTGCCGCGTGGCCGACCAGCCAGGTGCGGACCTCGTGGCCGCCGCTGCCCGCCTCGTGCTCGAGCTTCTCGTGGCCGAGCGCGACGATCGGTTCGAGGTCGGGCGTACGCAGCTGGTCGAGGAACCAGCGGTCCCACTCCGCGTTGACCGGCGCGTCCGGGTTGCCGGCCATCGCGCGTACGCGGGGCTCGCGGATCGCGGCGAAGGCGCGGGCGTCCTGCCGGCCGTGGATCAGCGAGTCGCGGCGTTCGCCGACCACCGAGGGGTCGCGGGGGTCGTTGGACGGCAGCCAGTGTGACAGGCCGCCGCTGGCGACGACCAACACGCGTGCCGGGCCGGGGGAGTGGCGGATCGCGTTGCCGAGCGCCCGCCCGAGTGCGACGCACCGGCCCAGTGAGGGCAGCGGCGGGGCGGCGGTGTTGAGTACGAGCGGGACCAGCGGGACCGTGAGCCCGCCGGTCGTCATCTCGTAGCTCTGCACCACACCGTGGTCGACGGTCAGCGAGTAGGAGAGCGTGACGTCGAAGCCGGCCGCGTCCAGGCCGTCGCGGACGGCCCACGCCAGGCCGGTCGCGATCGGCAGCGGCCCGGCCGGGCTGCCGAAGTCGCCGAAGCCGGTGGCGGCCTCGACGCCGAGCACGAACGGCGGCATCTGGTCGTAGAAGTTGGCGTGGAAGTGGTCCGGCCCGATCACCACCACCGCGTCCGGCGCGAGCCGGTCGACCGCGGCGGCGACGCGCCGCGCGTCGGTCAGGAACCGGCCGCCGGCCGCCGAGGACGAGGCCGGCGGCGGCAGCAGGGTGGCGAACGGTGAGTGGGACATCCCGGCGAACCCGATGATCTCGCTCATGCCGGCGCCGCCAGGAACTCCCGGTGGGCGGCCAGATAGTCGTCGACCTTCTCCCACTGCGGCCAGTGCCCGGCGTCGGTGATGACATGCAGCCGGGCATCAGGTAGCCAGCCGAGCAGCATGTCGGCCTCGTCGAGCCCGCCGGTCGGATCGTGGTCGGTCCAGAGCAGCAGGGTCGGCGCGTGGATCTTGCCGACCCACGACGGGTCCCAGGCGAAGTCCTTGCGGACGGCCGGGTCCTGCAGCACCAGCGTGTTGGTGATGGCCCGCACGAAGCCGGGGCGGCGGTAGACCGCGCGGCGCAGGCCGACCAGCTCGTCGGTGACCATCTCCTTGTGGTGGAACAGGAACTCCACCCGCCGGCGTACGGTCTCGTCGCTGGGGTCGATGACCGCGGCCATCGTGCTGTCGCGCATCCGGGCCATCACCTCGGGCTTGTTGGCGATGTTGCCCGGAGTGTTGAGGACCAGCCGGTCGACGCGGTCCGGGTGGTGGGCGGCGGTCCAGGCCACCACCCAGCCGCCGAGCGACTCCCCGGAGAGATGGGCGCGGTCGATGCCGAGCGCGTCCATCAGGCCGATCAGGTGATCGGAGAGCACGTCGACCGTGTACGGCCGGTCCGGCGTGTCCGACCAGCCGTGCCCGACCATGTCGTACGCGGTGACGCGGAAGTCCCGGGACAGCCCCTCGATGTCCCGGGCGTACGCCTCCAGATGCCCGCCGGTCCCGTGCAGCAGGACCAGATCGGGACCGTCGCCGGCCCGCAGGACCCGGGTCCGCACCCCACCCACGTCGACGTGGCGCAGTTCGTGGTCGACGGTGGCCAGCTCGCCCCAGATGCTGATGTGGTTCACGTACCCTCCTCCTTGAATCGCGCCCGTGCCTCGCCGACCGTGACCAGGCCGGCGCTCTGCCGCCGGGCCACCCCGAGGCCGGCGAGCAGGCGGGAGTTCTCGATGGTGAGAAACTCGACCGGCTCGTCGGGGGAGTCGTTGTAGTGCCGGTGCCAGGTCCACGGCGGTGTGTAGATGTAGGAGCCGGTCGCCCAGCCGACGGTCTCGTCCTCGACCTCGGTGTGCCCGGTCCCGGCGATCACGAAGTGGACCGTCTCGTGGTAGTGCCGTTGCATGTCGGAGCTCTCGCCGGCCGGGATGGTCTGCCGGAACAGTTCGAACGTGGCGGTCGGCAGCCGGCCGGCGATCCGCAGCGTGCTCGGGTTGTGCACCTGGCCGGCGGGCAGCGTCTCCAGTTCGTCGTCGTGCACCACCAGCGGGCGGGCCTGGCTCGGCCGCACCACCGGCGAGATCGCGCCGAGGAACCGCGCAAGGTCGAAAGCCATCAGGGAGTCTCCGTTCTGCCGCCGTCGACCGTGAGCACGGTCCCGTTGACGTAGCTTGCGGCAGCCGAGGCGAGGAACGCGACGGCCGCGCCGATCTCCTCGGGGCGTCCCGCGCGCCCGGCCGGCACGGTCGCGAGGTCGGCGGCGTCCGCCTCGGCGAAGGCGCCGCGCGCCGCGAGGATCTCGTTCCGGCGGTCGGTGGCCGTCGGGCCGGGCGCCACGCAGTTGACGGTGACGCCGTGATCCGCGTACTCGCGCGAGAGCAGCTTGGCCGCGCTGGTGACCGCGGCCCGCAGCACCACGCTGGTGGCCAGGTCGGGCTGCGGCTGCCGGACCGCGGTCGAGGTCACGAACACGACCCGCCCGAAGCCCCGGGCGGCCATCGCCGGCAGGGCCGCCCGGGCCAGCCGCAGCGGACCGCGCAGCAACAGGTCGAAGGCGTGCTGCCAGCCGTCGTCGTCGACGTCGAGCACGCGGCCGGGCGGCGGGCCGCCGGCGTTGAGCACGAGGACGTCGACCTCGGTCACCACCGGCGGGCAGTCGACGGCGACATCCAGCACGAGCCAGGTGGAACCCAGTGCCGCGGCCGCCTTTTCGAGCCGGGAACGGCGGCGACCGGCCAGGATCAGGTCGTGGCCGGCGGCGGCCAGGCATTCCGCGACCGCGAACCCGATGCCCGAGGCGCCGCCGCCGATCAGGGCTGTTCTCCGGGAAGTCACGGGGTTAGCCTGACCGCCATGACTCGCCGGGCCCTACCGTGAGTCCCGCTGGGCGGGACACCGGTTCCCTGGGTGGCCTCGACCGGGCCGCCGCGATCCTCGGTGCCTTCGACGAGCAGCACCGCGAGCTGAGCCTGGCCGCGCTGGTGACCCGCTGCCGGCTGCCCCGCTCGACCACGCACCGCACCGCCGACAAGATGCTGAGGCTGGGCTGGCTCGACAAACCGGGCGACCGCTACCGGATCGGCAACCGCATCTTCGAGCTCTCCGGCCTCGCCCCGGTGCGTCACCAGCTGCGCGAGGCGGCGCTGCCGTTCCTGCAGGACCTGCACGTCGCGACCCGTACGACGGTGCAGCTGGGCGTGCTCAGCGGCACCCAGGTCCTGCTGGTGGAGAAGATCACCGGGCATCGGCCGATGCCGATGCTGTCCCAGGTCGGGGCGCTGCTGCCGGCCTACTGCTCGGCGCTCGGGCTGGCCATCCTGGCCTACAGCGACGAGCCGACCGTGCAGTCGGTGATCGACGCCGGGATGCCCCGGCGCACCCCGCGGACGATGACCACGGCCACCGCCTTGCGCCGGGAACTGGCCGCGATCCCGGACCGTGGGCTCGCGGTCGAGCGCGAGGAGGGCAACATCGGGATCAGCTGCGTGGCCGGCCCGATCTTCGGGCCGCTGGGTGCGGTGGTGGCCGCGGTCTCGGTGACCGGGCCGACCGGGCTGGTGCGCGCGGACCGGGCCGGACCTGCGGTGCGCCTTGCCGCGGCGGCGACATCCCGGGCGTACTCCAGTTTTTCGTCCCGCTGAGCGGGACCCTTCGTTGGGGGCAGGTGGCCCCGAGCCGCACGCTGTGATCCAGCGCACGGCCCTGAAGAAGGCGCACGGCCCCGGCGAAGAGGAGGAAGCAGTGAGCCTCGGCAACGGATACATGCTCAGCTCGCGCAAGGGGACGCAGATCCCGGCGATCGGCCTCAACATCACGATGAAGGCCGACGGGTCGGCGACCCGCGACGCCTACTCCCTGTTCGAGTACGCGATCCCGGCGGAGACCAACGGGCCGCCGGCGCACACCCACACCCGCGAGGACGAGTCGTTCATCTGCCTCGCCGGCCGGCTCGACGTCTCGCTCGGCGGCGAGGAGTACACGATCGAGTTCGGCGACTACCTCTACCTGCCGCGCGACGTGGTGCACACGTTCCGCAACCCGTACGCCGACGAGGCCCGGGTGATCTCGGTCGTCTCGCCGGCCGGGCTGGAGGCGTACTACCAGGCGCTCGGTGAGCTGCCGCCCGGTCCCAAGGAGCTCTCGGTCATCAAGCCGATCATGGAGCAGTTCGGGATCGTTCCGCAGCTACCGCCGTCCGGCGAGGTGCGCTGACCATGCGCGTCGGGATCATCGGCGCCGGCGTCGCCGGGCTCGCCACGGCCAAGGTCCTGCTGCAGGCCGGGCACGAGGTCGTGGTCTTCGACTCGGCGCCGGACGTGGGCGGGGTGTGGAGCCGCACCCGGCGTTACCCGGGGCTGACCACGCAGAGCGCGAAGGCGACGTACGGCCTCTCCGACTACCCGATGCCGTCGTCGTTCCCGGAATGGCCGAGCGGCGAGCAGGTCCAGTCCTGGCTCGAGGCATACGCCCACGAGTTCAAGGTCGAACCGCACCTGCGGCTCGGCGTGAAGGTCGAGCGGGTCGTACGTGATTCCGGCGGCTGGACGCTGCACCTGTCCCACGGCGACCCCGAGGCGGTCGATCGGCTGGTCGTCGCGAACGGCGTGTTCTGCGAGCCCAACATGCCGTCCTTCCCGGGCCATTTCGACGGTGAGATCCTCGCCGGCACCGAGATGCACGATCCCGAGATGGCCCGTGGGAAACACGTGCTGGTGGTCGGCTACGGCAAGTCGGCGTGCGACGTCACGGTCCCGCTGAGCCGGCTCGCGGCGAGCACCGACGTGATCGCCCGCCAGCTGCTCTGGAAGGTGCCACGGCGGATCGGGGGCGTGCTCAACTTCAAGATGCTGCTGCTGACCCGGATGGGCGAGGCGCTGTTCCGCTACCACACCCTGCGCGGGCCCGAGAAGTTCCTGCACGGGCCGGGCAACCCGATGCGCCGCAACATGCTCAACTCCGTCGGCTCGGTGTCGGTGCGCCAGTTCAAGCTCAAACGGCTGGGCCTGGTGCCGCGCGGCAGCATGGAGGGCATCGTCAAGGGCGCGATCGGACTGGCCACCGAGGGCTTCTTCGAAGGTGTCGAGGCGGGCCGAATCGCGGTGCACCGGGACACCACGATCGTTCGCCTGAGCGACCGGACGGCGGAGCTTTCCGACGGTACGCGGTTGCCCGCCGACCTGATCGTCTGCGCCACCGGTTTCCGGCAGGGCGTGCCGTTCCTCGGCGACGACGTCCAGCGGACGTTGTTCGACGAGCGCGGCAACTTCGTGCTCTATCGGCAGATCCGGCCGCCGGACGTCGACGGGCTCTACTTCAACGGCTACAACTCATCGTTCTTCAGCCCGCTCAACGCCGAGATGGCCGCCCTCTGGATCGCGGCCGACCTGGCCGGCGCGGTGCCGCTGCCGGCGCCGGACGAGATGCGCCGCCGGGCCGAGGCCCAGTTGGCGTTCATGGACGAGGCCACCGACCGGCATCACAGCCGGGGCACCAAAATCATCCCCTTCTCGCTGAAGAACGCCGACGAGGTGCTCAACGACCTCGGCCTCAACATCAGCCGACGCGTACGCGCCTCGCACTGGCTGAACCCGGTCGACCCGTCCGCCTATCGCGGCGTGACACCGGCGTTGCTGGCCCGGCTGCGCGCCCGCGCGGGCGTCCTCGAGGACGCCTGACCGTGACCAGCCGGATTCTCGAGGCGGCGGACCGGCTGCGCCGCGCCGCGCAGGAGCACCGGCCCTGCCCGCCGGTCCGCGACCTCATCGGACCGTCCGATGTGCCCGCTGCCTACGCCGTTCAGCGGGAGCTGACCCGGGCCCGGCTGGCCGCCGGCGCCCACGTCGTCGGCCACAAGATCGGGCTGACCTCGCCCGCGGTCCAGCGGCAACTGGGCGTCGACCGGCCGGACTTCGGCGTGCTCTTCGCCGACATGGCCTACTCCGACGGCGCGAAGGTCCCGATGGGACGCCTGCTGCAGCCGCGGGCCGAGGCCGAAGTGGCCTTCGTGCTCGGGCGCGACCTGGACGAGCCCGGGGCCGACGTCCGGGCCGCGGTCGCGTACGCGGTGCCCGCGCTGGAAATCGTCGACAGCCGGATCGCGGGCTGGGACATCTCGTTCGCCGACACGGTGGCCGACAACGCCTCCAGCGGGCTGTTCGTGCTCGGCGAGACGCTCACGCCCCTGGAACGGTTCGAGCCGGTCGAGGCGGCGATGAGCATGACGCTCGACGGCGAGATCGTCTCGACGGGCACCGGCGCCGACTGCCTGGGCGACCCGCTGCAGGCCGTGGCCTGGCTGGCCGAGACCGCCCGCGACCACGGCGACCCGCTGCGGGCCGGGCAGATCGTGCTCTCCGGGGCGCTCGGGCCGATGCGCCCGGTCGAGAGCGGCAACGAGGTGGCCGCCCACATCACCGGGCTGGGCGCGGTCCGCGCGGTCTTCGTCTGAAGAGGGGGAATCCGGATGTCACGGACCAAGGTCGCGATCATCGGGCCGGGCAACATCGGCACCGACTTGATGATCAAGGTGCTGCGGCTGTCGCCGGGGCTCGAGGTAGCCGCGCTGGTCGGGATCGACCCCCGCTCGGACGGCCTGGCCCGGGCCGCGCGCCTGGGCGTACCCGTCGTCCCGGACGGCGTCGACGGCCTGATCGCGCGGCCCGGCTTCGCCGATGTCGAGATCGTGCTGGACGCGACCTCGGCCGCCGCGCACGAGGTGAACGCCGAGCGGCTCCGCCCGTACGGAAAGAAGTTGATCGATCTGACCCCGGCCGCGCGGGGACCGTTCGTGGTCCCGGCGGTCAACCTGGACGCCCACCTGGAGGCGCCGGACGTCAACATGGTCACCTGTGGTGGGCAGGCGACGATCCCGATCGTGGCCGCGATCAGCCGGGTCACCCCCGTGCTCTACGCGGAGATCGTGGCCTCGATCGCCTCGAAGTCGGCCGGGCCGGGCACCCGCGCCAACATCGACGAGTTCACCGAGACCACCGCCCACGCGATCGAGGTCGTCGGCGGGGCCCGCCGGGGCAAGGCCATCATCGTGCTGAACCCGGCCGAGCCGCCGCTGATCATGCGGGACACCGTGCTCGCGCTGATCGGCGAGCCCGGCCCGGAGACGCACGAGCGGATCGTCGCGAGCATCGAGGAGATGGTCGCGGCGGTCGCGAAGTACGTGCCCGGCTACCGCCTCAAACAGCCGGTGCAGATCCAGCCGCCTCAGGTGTCGGTGTTCCTCGAGGTCGAGGGCGCGGCCCACTACCTGCCCGCGTACGCCGGGAACCTCGACATCATGACCTCGGCCGCCCTGCGGGTGGCGGAACGGATGGCCGCGGCATGACCGGCGTCTTCCTCCAGGACGTGACCCTGCGGGACGGCATGCACGCCATCCGGCACCGGATCGAGCCGGCCGCCGTGGGCCGGATCGCGGCCGCCCTCGACGCGGCCGGGGTGGACGCCATCGAGGTCGCGCACGGCGACGGCCTGGCCGGAGGCTCGCTCAACTACGGCCTCGGCTCGCACACCGACCGGGCGTGGATCGAGGCGGCGGCGGCGAACATCGGGCGCGCCCGGCTGACCACGCTGCTGCTGCCCGGCATCGGCACGATCAAAGACCTGAAACAGGCAGCTGCGCTGGGCGTACGCTCCGTCCGGGTCGCCACCCACTGCACCGAGGCCGACGTCGCCGCCCAGCACATCGCCACCGCTCGCGACCTCGGCCTGGACGTCTCCGGCTTCCTGATGATGGCGCACCTCGCTCCGCCGGCTCTGCTCGCCGACCAGGCCCGGCTGATGGAGTCGTACGGCGCCCACTGCGTCTATGTGACCGACTCCGGCGGCCGCCTGACCATGCGCGGGGTGGCCGAACGGGTCCGCGCGTACCGGGACGTGCTCGACCCGGCGACCGAGATCGGCATCCACGCCCACGAGAACCTCTCGCTCTCGGTCGCCAACTCGGTCGTCGCCGTCGAGAACGGCGTGAGCCGGGTCGACGCCTCGCTGGCCGGTCAGGGCGCCGGCGCGGGCAACACGCCGATCGAGGCGTTCATCGCGGTCGCGAACCTCAACGGCTGGACGCACGGCTGCGACCTGTTCGCCCTGCAGGACGCCGCCGAGGACCTGATCCGGCCGATGCAGGACCGGCCGGTCCGGGTCGACCGGGAGACTCTCACTCTGGGGTACGCCGGCGTCTACTCCAGCTTCCTGCGTCACGCCGAGCTGGCCGCGCGGCGCCACGGCGTCGACGTCCGCGCGATCCTGCTCGAGGCCGGTCGCCGCCGGCTCGTAGGCGGTCAGGAAGACATGATCACCGACATCGCCCTCGACCTCAGCGCGTGACCGGGCAGACCGGCCGAGGCCGTCAGGGCCGGCTTCCTTCTTCGCTACGGCGCCGGCCGGCCCGACCTGCCGTAGCAACGCTTGTCACAGTCGGCGCGGCGGATCCGTCAGAGGAGGTGTACACCCGCCGGGAACCGAGAGGAATTCGTCATGACCTACGTTGTCGACTTCGAAACCGTATCGACCGCCGGCCTGGAGTCGTCGCCGGTGGCGGACGCGCTTGCCGGGCTGCGGGCGAACGAGGCCCGATATTTCAAGAACAAATACGACCACGTGTTCACGGTGAGCCCAGCGGGCGAGGTGCCCGACGTGCTGAACTGGGTCACCGGCATCCTCAAGACCGAACGCGACATCGTCGTCGAGTCGCCTGCGCTTGAGGCGACCGGATTCGAGGTGGAGGGCATCCGAATCGCGTATGTGTTCTACGAGTCTGGCCTGTCGATCAATGTGATGTACGACCTGACCGACGGCGGCAAGCGCGCTGTCGGGTTCAAACTGTCAGACGGCATGGATGTTCCGGCAGAGCTTGAGCCGAGGTTCAAGTTCGCGCGACAGAAGT
>DASWRZ010000205.1:0-7460 GCA_036402935.1 Actinoplanes sp. | reverse complement strand
CGGTCGAACCGGCCGGGACGCAGCAGCGCCGGGTCGAGGATGTCGGGCCGGTTGGTGGCCGCGATCAGGATGACCCCGCCCTTGGTGTCGAAGCCGTCCATCTCGACCAGCAGCTGGTTGAGCGTCTGCTCGCGCTCGTCGTGACCGCCGCCCATGCCGGCGCCGCGGTGCCGGCCGACCGCGTCGATCTCGTCGACGAAGACGATCGCCGGCGCGTTCGACTTGGCCTGCTCGAACAGGTCGCGGACCCGGCTCGCACCGACACCGACGAACATCTCGACGAAGTCGGAACCGGAGATCGAGTAGAACGGCACCCCGGCCTCGCCGGCGACCGCACGGGCCAGCAGCGTCTTACCGGTTCCGGGCGGGCCGAACAGCAGCACGCCCTTCGGGATCTTGGCGCCGAGAGCCTGATATTTCGCCGGGTTCTGCAAGAAGTCCTTGATCTCGTGCAGCTCCTGGACCGCCTCGTCGGCGCCCGCCACGTCGGCGAACGTCGTCTTCGGTGTGTCCTTGGTGATCATCTTCGCTTTGGACTTGCCGAAGTTGAGCACCCGGGAGCCGCCGCCCTGCATCTGCGACATGAACAACAGCAGCAGGACCACGAGGACGGCGATCGGCAGCAGGTTGATCAGCAGGCTGAAGAGAATGTTGTCGCCGGAAACGGTGGCGTTGACGGTCCCCGTGATGCGGCCGGCGGACTTGGCCTGGTTGACGGCCGCCCAGACCTCACTTGTCACCAGGTCCGGGAATTGAGTCTCGATCTTGTCGGTGCTCTTGCCGTCGAACCGCTCGGGGCTGGCGAGATCGATCTGGAGCGTCTGCTCCTTATCCTTCTCGACCACCTTCTTTATGCCGGGCTGGTTCAGCCGATCGAGCGCGACCGACGTATCAACGCGCTGATAGCTGGGACCACTGGTAAAGATCGAGCTCAGCGCAATCACACCGATGATCACAAGAATGATCCAGACCACCGGGCGGCGGAAGAAACGCGTACGTTCCATACTGTTGTCGGGCGCCAAGCGCCCGGACCCTCCTGATCGGCGTCCTGGTCACCTCAATGTCGGACAGGATCGGCCCGCGACGGAGCGGCGAAACGTCCACCGCGCCGGCCGGGTTCCCGCCTCCGACCCCTCCAGCGCTTGCGACACTGCGCCATCGGTCACTCGACGGTACACCGTGGGTGCGCCTTCCGAACCCGTGAGCCCGCTCGCGGGACACCCCGCAGCCGTTGACCGTTCAGCCTACTTTCGTGGCAAAACCGCCCATAAAGACGATTTCTGAGAAGAGGCTGAGAAAGTGGTTCAGCTACGGGCGTAGACCTCGGGGCGCAACACTCCGACGTACGGCAGCTCCCGGTAGCGCTCGGCGAAGTCGAGACCGTAACCGACCACGAACTCGCTCGGGATGTCGAAGCCCACGTACTTGACCGCGACCTGCACCTTTACCGCGTCGGGCTTGCGGAACAGGGCGACCACCTCGACGCTCGCGGCCGAGCGGGACTGCAGATATTTCATCAGCCAGGACAGCGTCAGACCCGAGTCGACGATGTCCTCGACCACCACGACGTGCCGGCCGGTGATGTCGCGGTCGAGGTCCTTGAGGATGCGGACCACCCCGGACGAGGTCGTGCCCTGCCCGTAGGAGGAGATGGCCATGAACTCCATCTCGGTGGACGGTCCGTGCGGGGCCAGCGCTCGGGCGAAGTCGGCCATGAACATGACCGCGCCCTTCAGCACGCAGACGAGCAGGATGCCGTCCTCGGCGTCGGCATGGTCCGCGGAGACCTGCTTCGCCAGTTCGTTGATCTTCTCGCGGATCTGCTCCTCAGAGATGATCACGTGTGCGATGTCGGCCTCATACCAAGCGCCCTCAGCCATGCGACTAAGAGTGCCGCATGGAGGTTGCCGTCCGTCGCGAGGGGCTGCGGTCGCTTAGCCCCTAACCCCTGGATATGGGCGTGTTCCACCAGAACTGCCCGAAGAAACCGACACCTAGAGTGACAACTCTCACAAGTCACTCCGCCACCCGGACGAGGACACCGCGGTCCCTGGCGGCACGGATGCCGCCCGGCAGATGTACGGGACCCTGGCCGCGCCAGCCCACGACGAGAGCGTCCAGGGCCTCGACGTGCTTGTGGGACAGAGCCGACCCGGGCGCACCGAGCCGGCGCGCCCAAAGGTGCAGCACCCGGCGCCGAATCGCCGACGGCAATCCTGAGATTTCGGAAATGTTGAGAGCAGAGGCCGACTCCGGCGCCGAGGACGACGTGGCTGCCGCCCGCAACGCCGCCTCGGCCAGCGCATCCAACGCCTCGTTGTCCGCCGCGATCATCGAAGCCGACCGGGCCAGATTGTCGACCACGGCCGGCCCCAGCGCCGTCACCAGCGCCGGCAGCGCATCTGCCCGCACCCGCGACCGCGCAAAAGACGGATCGACGTTGTGCGGGTCGTCCCACGGCACCAGCCCGAGCGCCGCGCACGCCTTCCGGGTGTCCGCCCGCGCCACGTCCAGCAGCGGTCGCACGAAGATGCCCCGCCGCACCGGCATCCCGGCCAGCCCGCGCGGGCCGGCTCCCCGGGCCAGCGCCAGCAACACCGTCTCAGCCTGGTCGTCGCGCGTATGCCCGACCAACACCGCGACGGCGCCATGCGCGAACGCGGCGGAGGACAACGCCTGATAGCGAGCTGTCCGTGCGGCCGCCTCGGGTCCACCCGGCCGGCCGTCGACCTGCACCGGCGCGACCACTACCGGATCGAAACCGGAAGCCCGGGCCCACGTCGCGACATCAGCCGCCCGCCGGGAGGAGCCCTCCTGCAACCCGTGATCGACCGTCACCAGCCCGACCGCCCGCCCGACGAACCGGGCCGCCACGGCCAGCGCCAGCGAATCAGCCCCGCCCGAGCAGGCGACCAGCACCAGCCCCTCGGCGGGCAGCACCCGGCGCACGGCCGCCCGCACAGCGGCGACCGAGGCCGGGATGCGGGCCATCAGCTGCCGAGCGCCGCCTGCGACCCGTGCACCCGGGTCACCCAGGCGTCCGGATCGCCCAGCTCGTCGAGCCGGGGCAGGGTCAGCGGCGACTCGAAGATCCTGTTGAAACCGGTCATGCCGACCCGCTCCACCACGCCGTGGACAAACTTGCGGCCCTCCGCGTACTGCCGCATCTTGACCTCGATGCCGAGCAGGCGCCGGATCGCCTTTTCGAAGGGGTTGCCGCCCTCGCGGCGGCGGTTGAACTTGGCCCGGATCGACTCCACCGTCGGGATGACCTCGGGGCCGACACCGTCCATCACGAACTCGGCGTGGCCCTCGAGCAGCGTCATCAGAGCGGTCAGGCGGTCGAGCACCGCCTTCTGCGCCGGGGTCTGCACGATGTCGAGAACCGACGAGCGGCTCTCCGGGTCGCGCAGGGCGTCGGAGAGCGTGGCCACACCCCGGCGCAGCCGCTCCAGGATGTGCTCGCCGCTCTGCGACGCGTCGACGAACGCCTGCACCTCGCCCAGGAAGTAGCCCCGCAGCCAGGGGACCGCGGTGAACTGGGTGCGGTGGGTGACCTCGTGCAGGCAGACCCAGAGCCGGAAGTCGCGCGAGTCGGCGCCGATCTTGCGCCCGACCTCGACGATGTTGGGCGCGTTGAGCAGCAGCTGACCCGGGTCGCCGGAGAACACCTCGTATTGCCCGAGGACGCGACCGGAGAGGTAGGCCAGGATCGTGCCGGCCTGCACGCCGGTGACCCGGGAGCCGATCGCCTCGGTGAGGCCGCCCGACTGCTTGTCGCCGGTGAGCCGGCTGACCAGCGGCCCGATCACCTGCTTGAGCCCCTGGATGTTGACCGCGGCCCAGTCTTTCCGGTCGACGACCCGCACCGGCGGGACGTCGACCTGGGAGACCAGGCCGGTGTAGCTCGCGACGTGGCCGGCGGCCTCGTCGGTGAGTGCCCGCAGCTCGGACACCACCGCCATCGCGTCGTCGTAGGAAACCGCGGGGCCGGATTTGGAGAGCGCGCCTGCGGTCGCGGCGGCCAGATCCCAGTCAACGAACTGCGCCATGCAACCCACCGTACCCGCGTGATTCCAGCGTGAACTCCGGTGAAACCCTGAGGTCAGCAGCCGCAGGCGACGAGCCGGGCGGGCACCTTGTCGAGGGCCTGCTTGGCCTGCGACGCGTTCGGCCCGCCGCTCGCCATGATCGCGAAGACGAGCAGCCGCCCGTCCTTGGTGACCAGGTCACCGGACATCGTGTTGACGCCGCTGAGCGATCCGGTCTTGGCCCGCACCACGCCCTGGCCCACCGTGTTGCCGGCCGGCGCGCCGAACCGGTTGGCCAGCGTGCCCGACCAGCCGGCGACCGGCAGGCCGTCGAAGAGCCCGCTCAGCGCGGGTTGCTGCCCGCTCGCGGCCAGCGCCAGCGTCTGGGTGAGCAGGGTCGGGCTGATGCCGTCGTGCCGGGACAGTCCGCTCGCGTCGTAGAGGTCACCCTCATCCGACGGCAGGCCCATCTCCTTGATCTTGTCGAGCATGGCCGCGCTGGTGTCGTCGAAGTTCGCCGGCTTGCCCGCGGCCAGCGCGACCTGGCGTCCGACCAGCTCGGCGATGGTGTTGTCGCTCTCCTGGAGCATCCAGTCGGTGATCTGCACCAGCGGCGGTGACTGCACCACGCCCAGCTGCTTGGCCGATTTGCCGGCCTTGCCCTTTGTCACGGCGCTGCTGGGCACGCCGAGCAGCTTCGCGAACGCCTTGCCGGCCGACAGCGCCGGGTTGGACGAGCGTGGGTCACCGCTCTCGTCGTGGGTCGGCTTGAGGCGGCCGCCGTTGACCATCAGCGACTGGATCTTGGAGACCTGCCCGCTCGGGATGACGTCGCCGTCCCAGCCCAGGCCGGTTTCCGGCCCGTCGAACAGCGTCGTGTCGATCAGCACCTTGGTCGGCCGGGTGCCGCCCAGCGCCTTCGTCACCTGCTCTGCCAGCTGGTCCAGCCGGGCCACCCCGGGATAGATCGACTTGCTGTCGATCGCCAGCGTCGGGTCACCGCCACCGACCAGCACGACCTCGCCGGGCGAGCTTCCGGCCACCACGCGGGTGCTGATGCGATAGGCCGGTCCGCGCGCCGCCAGGGCGGTCACCGCGGTGAGAATCTTGGTCGTCGAGGCCGGTGTGATCGGCACGTCGGCGTTCTCGGCGTACAGCACCTGGCTGTTCGCCGGGTCGAGCACCGCGACATGCACCTCGGTGCCGAGCGCCTTCGACTGTACGAGCGGATCGAGAGCCGCCTTGACCGCGTCGGGGCTCAGCTCCTTGCCACCGCCCGCGGCACCGGCCAGCACCGGCGTGGGCTTCGGGTCGGGCCCCAGGCCACCGGTCGGCGAGGCGGTCGTCCCGCCTCCGAACAGGTCTTTTACCGGGCCCGGCCGCACGAGCGCGAGCACGCCGACCACCATCGCGAGGATCACCAGAGCGGAAAGAACAGAAACCCATTTCGTACGGGATGTGCCCGGTGGTGCCGCTTCGACAGGGCGATCACCGTCGTTGGTCCAGGCCGTTGCGCCCGCATCCGGCGATGCTGCAACACCGGCTCGGGGAGCACCGGACACCGGTTGCGTCCGATCGGCCGGCCCCGACTCGGCCGCCGGCCCGGCGATCGGCGGCGCCGTGTTGAGCGGCACCGACGCCCGCCCATAGGTCCCCCCGTGGGGATCGGCGTTCCCCGGCGGGCTGGTCGGCGGCGTGGCCCACGCCCCGTGCGCCCGCTCCGGCGACTCGCCCGGCCACGCGGACCCCGGCCGCTGGGCCGACGGCTCGCCCGGCCACGCGGACCCCGGCGCCTGGGCCGGCGCCTGAGCAGGCGGCTCGCCCGGCCACGCGGACCCCGGCGCTTGGGCCGGCGACGAGTCTCCCGCGTGCTGGGACGGCGGCTGCCGCCAATCCGACACTTGCGGCTGCGCCGGCTGCTGCGCGCCGGGACGCCCCTGTCCCCACGACGCCGGCTCGGCGAATTCCCGGTCCGGTCCCTGCGGCTGCATCTGTCGATCTTCCCCGTCTGCGCCACGCCACCGCGTCGGCTGAGGGTTTCCCCAGCTCACAGGGCTTAACTGCGGATCATTCGCGGGGACACGGGGCGGCGCTTCCCCACCCGTACCCCAGGGGTTGCCGGAACCGGCACCCGGGCGACCGGACGATATGCCGTATTGATCCGTTTTATCGAGGCCGCTCGCGGCCGAGCCTGAGAAAGGCACACCCGCCGGGCCCGGCAGGGGGTTACCGTTTGGGGAGTCGCGGCGGGGCTCGAACACGCCGCCGTCGACGGGATCGCTATGTGAATCTTGCCTCCCCACGAGCCCCTCCTCGTCTTCGGCGACAGACTTAGGGGAGACTAGCGACATCCGGCACACCGGCGCGCGCGGATCCTGTCGGCGAGCTATTTCCGCCGCGGTTCTCCGCCTGTGGTGACCGGCATTCTCGGGCGGGCGAACAAGGGAGCATGACGATGGATTTCGACGTACTAGTTGAGATCCCCAAGGGTCAGCGGAACAAGTACGAGGTCGACCACAAGACCGGGCGCATCCGGCTGGACCGGACGCTTTTCACCGCGACGCAGTACCCCGCGGACTACGGCTTCATCGAGGGCACCCTCGGCCAGGACGGCGACCCGCTGGACGCCCTGGTTCTGATCCAGGAGCCGACGTTCCCCGGCTGCCTGGTGCGGGCCCGCGCCATCGGCATGTTCCGGATGCGGGACGAGAAGGGCCCCGACGACAAGGTGCTCTGCGTGCCCTTCGAGGACCCGCGCCAGGAGCACCTGCGCGACATCCACCACCTGGGCGAGTTCGACCGGATGGAGATCCAGCACTTCTTCACGGTCTACAAGGACCTCGAGCCGGGCAAGTCGGTGGAGGGCGCGACCTGGGTCGGCCGGACGGAGGCCGAGGATGAGATCCGGGCCTCCTTCAAGCGCGCCGAGGCCGCCGAGCTGCACGACGACAAGCCCTGATCCACAACCGCCCGCAGCCGAAGAACCTCAGCCGAAGAACCTCAGCAGACGCCCCGCCCGAAGCGGGGCGTCTGTCTGTTCAGTGGCCGATGTTGCCGACCGCGCCGTAGAGGCCGACCACCGCGCACGCGATCGGGATCACCGACACGACGGTCAGCGTGTCGACCAGGTCGGCGGCCCGGCCCAGGTAGGGCGACGGCGGCCGCCGGGAGTAGGTGGCACCGGCGGCGACGGTCACGATCGCGAGCACGAGGCCCAGACCGATCACGGCCAGCAGGGTCGTGGAGTCGGCGTGGGCCAGCATGTTCCAGCCGAGCGAGAACACTCCGGCCAGCCCGCCGACGACCAGCGGCACCCGCTGGCGCAACGTCACGAAGAGCCGGGAGCGCAGCAGCAGCGCGGTCGCCGCGACGCCGGTCAGGATGCGCGCCGAGAGCGCGTGCGACGTGGCCAGCACCAGGAACGCCCCG